>CAZTLD010000073.1:0-920 GCA_964614395.1 uncultured Zetaproteobacteria bacterium | reverse complement strand
TTCCGAATGGAAAAGGTGGGGGCGATCGCGGGCGCGAAGGGCGGCTTGCGCCGACTGGCGCACATGGCGGCAGGGCTTGCGTTTGAAAAGCTCGTAGGCGTTCCTGCGCATTTTCTCGACGGGATACTCTATGTGCGGCGCACGCGCGCAGGCGATGCGCTGATGCTGCGCGATCAGGACGGCGCGCGCCCGCGGATCGTGCTCGACGGGTTTTCGCTTCTGCTTTCCCCCGAGCTCGATCCGAAAAGCGACCGTATCGCCGCGAACATCTACGAGGGCGCGCGCTCGCTGGTGGCGCTGCTCGATCCGGCAAGCGGCGCGCGCGAAGTGGTGGCCGCGTTCCCGGGGCTGAACAGCACGCCGGCCTTTTCGCGCGACGGGCGCTGGATCGCGATCACGCGCTCGGCGTTCGGCAACGTGGACATTTACTTGTTCGATCGCGGACGCAAGCGCTGGAAGAGGCTTACCCGCCATCCGGGCATCGACACCTCGCCCAGCTTCTCGCCGGACGGGCGCTGGCTTGCGTTTACGAGCAACCGCAGCGGCTCGCCGCAGATCTACCGGTTGGAGCTCGCCACCGGCCGCATTCAGCGCGTGACGTTCGAAGGGCGCTACAACACCTCGCCTGCCTGGTCGCCGACCGGCGAGCGGATCGCGTATGTGGCGATGAAGAACTGGCACTATGCGATCGCGACCGTCCGGCCCGACGGCACCGGCGTGCGCTACCTCGTGGAAGGGGAGCGGATCGAGTCGCCTGCATGGTCGCCGAACGGTTGGATGATCGCGTTCTCGCGCGAAGAGGGCGGTACGCGGCGGGTATGGGAGGTGCCGGCGATCGGCGGCGAGGCCTTTCCGATCACGCCCGAAGGCGAGGACGCCTCGGATCCCGCCTGGATGCCGGCCGAGAAGATGGCAGGATA
>CAZTLD010000072.1:0-5647 GCA_964614395.1 uncultured Zetaproteobacteria bacterium | reverse complement strand
TGGCGGGCCAGCGGCGCACGATCTGCGCGCGCGGGTTTGAAGCGCGCGTGATCCAACACGAGGTGGATCACTTGGACGGCATTTTGTTCATCGACCGCGTCGAAAACCCGCGCGATCTCATAAGGCGCCAAAAAACTAAGTCTGCCGAGCACACCCGCGCGCAGGGGAAGGGCTAGCTTACGCGCCTTTTTCCGGATTTTGCTGTTGCAGCAACGGGCGCAGCAGATCCAGCGGCAGCGGAAACACGATCGTCTTCGCGTTGCCGGCCGAGGCCATTTCCAAAAGCGTTTGCAGGTAGCGAAGCTGCATCGCCTGCGGGTGCGAGGCCAATTTTTCGGCGGCGCGCACGAGCCGATCGGCCGCCTGCAACTCGCCTGTCGCGTGGATGATCTTCGCGCGCCGTTCGCGCTCGGCCTCGGCCTGGCGCGCCATCGCCCGCACCATGGACTCGTCCAGATCCACGCGCTTGATCTCGACGTTGGAGACCTTGATCCCCCACGGGTTCGTCTGCTCGTCCAGGATCGCTTGCAGGTCGCGCCCGAGCTTTTCCCGCTCGGCGAGCATGTCGTCCAGCTCGTGCTTGCCGAGCACGCTGCGCAGCGTGGTCTGCGCAAGCTGGCTTGTGGCGACGTAGAAATCTTCCACATTGATGATCGCCTTCATCGGATCCACGACGCGGAAGTAGACCACCGCATCCACCTTGACCGAGACGTTGTCGCGGCTGATCACGTCTTGGGTCGGCACGTCCAGCACCTTCGTGCGCAAGTCCACGCGCACCATCTGCTGCAGCACCGGGACCACGATGATGAGCCCCGGCCCCTTCACCTTCCAGAAGCGCCCGAGCATGAACACGACGCCGCGCTCGTATTCGCGCAGCACGCGCACGCCGGAAAGCACGAATCCCAACACGATCAACGCAAGGACCACGAAAGCGCTCATGTTTCCTCCTTCCCGATGGGTTCGACGCGCAGCTTGAGCCCCTCTCGGCCAATGATGCGCGCCTTTTCGCCTTTGCGCAGCGGCGCGGTCGTGTGCGCCTGCCACAGCTCGCCCTGATGCCGCACGCGGCCCGTGTCGGCGAAGTCCTCGTCGGCGACGACGATCGCGCCGATCTCGGCCTCCGCGCCGGCGGAGGGCTTTCTTCGCCGCGCGCGCACCGCCGCGCCCAACACGAGCGAGATGAAGACGAAGCTCGCCGCGGCCACGCCCCCCGCGAGCGCCCATGGAAGCTTCGCCCACGGATCTTCGAACAGCATCAACGAACCTAGCAAGAACGCGATCGCGCCGCTGATGCCGAGGATACCGAACCCAGGTGCGAAGATTTCGGCCACCATCAGCGCAATGCCCAAAAGCAAAAGGGCGATGCCTGCGATGTCCACCGAAAGCGCCTGCATCCCATACAGACCGAGCAAGAACGCGATGCCGCCAAGCACGCCGGGCACGACGCCTCCCGGGTGCAACAGCTCGAACAAGAGCCCGTAAAAGCCCAGCACGAGCAGGAGGTAGGCCACCTCGGGGTTTCCGACCGCCGCAAGCACACGCTCCCGCAGCGAGGGCGCAAGCGCATGCAACGTCGCATCCTTCGCGTGCAGCGTCCAAGTGCGTGCACCCGTTTGCACGCGCACGCCTTCAAGCTTGGCAAGCAGCGCACGCTCGGAGTCCGCGACCATGTCGATCACGCCAAGCGCCAGCGCCTTCGGGGCCTCGATGGCCTGGGCCTCGCGCACGGCCTTTTCGGCCCATTCGGCGTTGCGCCCGCGCTTTTTCGCGATGGCGCGGATGAACGCGGCGGCGTCTTCGAGCGCCTTGCGCTCAAGCGCGCTGGGCTTTTTGCCGCCGCCAGGCGCGCCAAGCGCGATCGGGGTGGCCGCGCCCATGTGCGCGCTGGAGGCGGCGGCAGCCACATGCGCCGAAAGCAGGATGAACAGCCCGGCGCTGGCCGCGCGCCCGCCTGGCGGCACCCAAATGATCACCGGCACGTCGGCTTCCAAAAGCCGCTTCACGATGCGCTGCGTGGAGGCAAGAAGCCCGCCTGGTGTGTCCAGCGTGATCCACAGCGGAGTCTGGGCGCGCGCCGCCTCATCGAGCGCCCGCTCCACGCGCAACACCGTCGCTGGCCCGATCGCCTCGTCTATGACGAGCGCCGGCCATTCGGCGGCATTCGCATTGGCGATGGTCCAAAGCCCAACAAGAGCAGCAAAGTGTCGCATGCGACTGAATATAGATGCGCCGACTAATGGGCGCATCCGCGGATTGCTCGCGCTAGCCTTGCGCGCGCATGAGCGGCGTGATCGCGTTGATCGACTACGGGATGGGCAACCTCCATTCGGTGGAGAAGGCGCTGGCGCGCGTGGGCGGGCGGGTCGTGCGTGTGCGCGATCCGGAGGAGGTGCGCACGGCCGAGCGCGTGGTGTTGCCAGGGGTGGGGGCGTTCGCCGATTGCATGCAGACACTCAGGGCGCGCGGGCTGGATGAAGCCGTGCGTGAATCCATCCACGAGGGCAAGCCTTACCTCGGCATCTGCCTGGGGATGCAGATTTTGTTCGCGCGTTCGCACGAGTTCGGGCTGCACGAGGGATTGCGGCTGGCCGCGGGCGACGTGGTGCCGTTTCCTGAGGATTTTCCTTCGCGCGGGCTCAAAATCCCGCACATGGGCTGGAACGACTGCGTGCTCGCCTGTCCGCATCCGGTGCTGTCCGCGCTCGGCGATCGGCAAGTGTATTATGTGCATTCGTTTTACTGCGCGCCCGAGGAAGAGCAGCTCGTGGCGGGTTGGTGCGACTACGGCCCTGTGCGCTTTGCGGCGGCGGTGGCCTGGGAGAATGTGGTGGGCGTGCAGTTTCACCCGGAGAAATCGCAGCGGGCGGGGCTTGCGATGCTTGAGGCCTTCGTGCGGTGGCGGCCATGACGCTGGATTTTCGGGCGCTTCCGCCGAAGGCGCGCTATGCGTGGATGACGCAGCTCATCGTGCCGCGGCCGGTGGCTTGGGTGCTCACCGAAAACGAAAACGGAACCTTGAATCTCGCGCCGTTTTCCTACTACGCTGGGATCGCTTCCGATCCGCCGGTGGTGGTGGTTTCGATCGGCCGCAAGCGCGATGGCTCGCCGAAGGATACGGCGAAGAACCTGGCGCGCACGGGGCTTGCCGTCGTGCATGTGGCGCCGATGCCGATGCTGGAGGCGATGAACGCAACCAGCCTCGATCTTCCTTACGGCACTTCCGAGCTAGATCGGGTAGGGCTTGAGGTCGTGCCGTTCGAAGGCTTTGCGCTTCCGCGCGTGAAGGGGACACCTGCAGCCTTCGGCTGCCGGCTCGTGCACGAACACACAATCGGCCGCCAGTTCGTGATGTTTCTTGAGATCGAGCGGCTGTGGATCGAGGAGGCGTTCGCCCCCGAGGATCCCGAGCGCCCGCAGGTGGACGCGAGGGCGCTCAATCCCGTGGCGCGATTGGGGGCGGGGTGGTACGCGGCGCTGGGCGAATGCATTCGCCTTCCGCGCCCGAAGGCGGAGGAGGCATGAGCTTTGAGCTGATCCCGGCGATCGACATTGCAGGCGGCCGTTGCGTGCGGCTGCGCCAGGGGCGGTACGAGGACGAAACCGTGTATGCCGACGATCCGCTGGCCGTCGCCGAGCGTTGGGCGGGGCTGGGCGCGCGGAGGTTGCATCTTGTGGATCTCGACGGAGCCAAGGCGGGCCGTCCGGTGCACGCCGCGTTGATTGAAACGATCGCGCGCAAGCTTCCCGTGCCGGTGCAGGTGGGCGGCGGCATCCGCACCTTGGATGATGCGCGCCGCTACCTGGAAGCGGGCGTGGATCGCGTGATCTTGGGCTCGGTGGCGGCGAAGGATCCGGAGCTCGTGGCAACGATCGCTGCGGCGTTTCCGGGGCGGGTCGCGGTGGGGATCGACGCGCGCGACGGATGGGTGGCGGTGGAAGGCTGGACCGAGACCAGCCGCATCCGCGCGGAGGACTTGGCCGTGCGGATGCGGAAGGCGGGTGTGTGCTGCGTGATCCACACCGACATCGCGCGCGACGGAATGCTCACAGGCCCCAATGTGGAAGCCGCCTGCCGGCTTGCGGAGCAAGCGCAGGTGCCGGTGATCGTATCCGGGGGGATTGCGACGATCGAAGATGTGCGCGCGGTGTGGCAGGCAAGGAAGCGCGGGATCGTCGGCGCGATCACTGGCCGCGCGATTTACGAAGGGACGCTCAATCTCCCGGAAGCGCTGGCGGAGCTTCGTGATGCTGAGTAAGCGGATCATCCCGTGCTTGGATGTGGCCTTCGGGCGGGTCGTCAAGGGCGTGCGCTTCGTGGACATTCGCGATGCCGGCGATCCGGTGGAGGCTGCGATCCGCTACGACGAGCAGGGCGCGGATGAGCTTTGTTTTCTCGACATCCGCGCAAGCCACGAAAACCGCGCGATCCTTTACGAGATGGTTTCGCGCGTGGCTGAGTGCGTGTTCATGCCGCTCACCGTGGGTGGCGGCGTGGGGACGCTTGAGGATATCGAGCGGCTTTTGCACGCGGGGGCGGACAAGGTCTCGATCAACACCGCCGCGCTCCGAAACCCGCGGTTCGTGGAGGAGGCGGCCAAGCGCTTCGGGCGCTCGACGATCGTCGTCGCGATCGACGCCAAGCGCGTCGGCGACCATTGGGAGTGTTTCACGCATGGCGGGCGCAAGGCCACTGGCGTGGATGCGGTGGAATGGGCGCGGCGGATGGACGAGGCGGGCGCAGGCGAAATCCTGCTCACCAGCATGGACCGGGACGGCACGAAATTGGGCTACGACTTGGAGCTTACGCGCGCCGTGGCCGAGGCGGTGCGGTGCAATGTCGTCGCCTCCGGCGGCGCGGGCACGATCGAGCACCTGGCCGAGGGCTTTCTCGTCGGCAAGGCCGATGCGGTGCTCGCAGCAAGCATCTTCCATTACGGCGAGATCCTGATCCCTGAGGCCAAGCAGGCGCTGGCCGAGCGCGGGATTCCGGTGCGGCTGCGATGAAGGGGCTTGCCCAGCGCCTGCGCGAAGGCTTCGCCCGTACGCGCGCTCGCCTTGCGAGCGTCTGGCGGGAAGGGGACGCGCAGTCGCTCGAAGCGATCGAGGAAAAGCTGATCCTCGCCGATTGCGGCGCGGCGCTGGCCAGCGAAATCGCAGCGGAAATCCAAGGCGCGCGCGATCCGAAGGCGGCGCTTCGCCGAGCGCTGCGCGCGCGGCTTGCGGCTCCGCCCCCGATTTCCTGGCCGAAAGAGCCGCCGATGGTGCTGCTTGTGGCCGGCATGAACGGCACCGGCAAGACGACGACGATCGGCAAGCTTGCCGCGCAGTGGGCGCGGGAGGGCCGGCGCGTGCTGATCGGCGCGGCGGACACATTCAGGGCGGCGGCCACCGAGCAGCTTGCGGCGTGGGCCAAACGGGCAGGGGCGGCGATCGTTTCGGGGCGCGCGGGCGGCGACCCGGCGGCGGTGGCGTTCGATGCGGTGCAGGCGGCGAAGGCGCGCGGGATGGATGTCGCGATCATCGACACCGCAGGCCGCGTGCACTCGGACGCAGGGCTGATGCGCGAGATCGCGAAGGTGCGCCGCGCGGTCGGCAAGGCCTTGAATGGTGCGCCGCATGAGGCGTGGATCGTCGTGGACGGCGCTTC
>CAZTLD010000071.1:0-5675 GCA_964614395.1 uncultured Zetaproteobacteria bacterium | reverse complement strand
CGGCCAGCTCCATCGCGTAGTTCGCGATGCGGTGCGGCTCCAGGCGCGAGGCCGCCTCGGCCACGACCTCGGGCCAGTCGGCAAGCTTCGCGACGAGCTCGGCCTCTTCCGGCGCGGTGAGCCTTTCGAGCGCCGCCGCATCCGGCGCCACGATCGGCGCGCCCGCTTCTTCGGCGCGGCGCAAGATCGCGCAGATGCGCGCATGCGCGTATTGCACGTAGAACACCGGATTGTCTTCCGTCTGCGCCTTCGCCAGCGCAATGTCGAACGCAAACTGCGCCTCCGCCCGGCGCGTGAGCATGTTGAAACGCACCGCGTCCTTGCCGACCTCGCGGACAAGCTCGTCCAGCGCCACGATGTTGCCCGCGCGCTTGGAAAGCCGCACCGGCTTGCCTTCGCGCGTGATGCGCACCATTTGCACGAGCACGACCTCGGGGCAGCCCTTGCGGCCGGAAAGCGCCTCCACCGCCGCTTGCAGCCTTTTCACATAGCCGCCGTGATCCGCGCCCCAGACGTTGATCAGCCGCGCATAGCCGCGGCGGAGCTTGTCCGCGTGGTAGGCGATGTCGGCGGCGAAGTAGGTGTAGCTGCCGTCGCTTTTCACGAGCGGCCGGTCGGTTTCATCGCCATAGGCGGTGGCGCGAAACAAAAGCTGCTCGCGCGGCTCGTAGTCGTCCACGGGTTTCCCCTTCGGCGGCGGCAACACGCCGCGGTAGACCGCGCCTTTGGCCTTCAACGCTTCGATCGCGCGGGCCACGGCCCCTTCTTCGTGCAGCGCGCGCTCGGAGACGAAGCGGTCGAAACGAATCCCCAGCGCATCGAGGCAAGCGCGGATTTCGCGCATGTTCCAGTCCACCGCGAAGCGGCCAAGCTCGTCCTCGCGCTCGGCCTCGTCCATCGCCGCCCAGTCCGCAAATGGCTTTTTCTCGAGCGCCGCGCGCGCGATCTCGATCACGTAGGGCGCGGGATAGGCGTCTTCGGGAAGCGTAATCTCCTCGCCCATCAGCTCGCGCATGCGCAGCCACACCGTGCGCGCCAAGGTTCTTACCTGATTGCCGGCGTCGTTGATGTAATACTCGCGCTCCACCTGCCAGCCGGTGTGGGCGAGCAGATTGGCGATCGCATCGCCGACCACCGCGCCGCGGCCGTGGCCGACGTGCATCGGGCCGGTGGGGTTCGCAGACACATACTCGACGAGCACGCGCGCCCCATGCCCGAGATTCGGCCGGCTCCACGAGGGATCGGTGAGGATGCGCGCAAGCACCCGGTTTTCCGCGCCGGGCTCAAGGAAGATGTTGATGAATCCGGGGCCTGCGACCTCGGCGCGCGCCACGCCCTCGGGCCACGCCACGGCCTCGAGGATCGCTGCCGCGATCTCGCGCGGGTTGCGCTTGAGCACGCGCGCAAGCTGCATCGCGGCGTTGCAGGCGTAGTCGCCGTGCGCCTTGTGCCGCGGCCGCTCGAGCGTGATCTCTACGTTCGCCTCGGGCGCAAGGCGTTGGATCGCTTCTTCCAATGCGCCGCGGATCGCCTCTTTCACGCGCACCTCCTTTGGAACGCGCGATGCTACCGGCGGGAAATGCGCGCGCACGCCCGGCGCGATACCTTTGCCGCATGCGCATCGAGCGGCTTGAAGTGGATGTGCTGATTCTCGGGGCCGGCGCAGCCGGCATGTGGCTTGCGTACAAGCTGGCGGGCATCGGGAAGGTGGCGATTGCGGCCAAGGGGGGCTTGGCGGAGTCCAGCACCTTCCACGCGCAAGGGGGGATCGCCGCGCCGATCGGGCCGGGCGACTCGGTGGAGGCGCACTTGGCCGATACGATCGCGGTCGGCGATGGGCTCGTGCGGGAGGAGGCGGCGCGCGCGCTGATCGCCCGCGGCCGCCTCGTGGTCGAGGAGTTGATCGCGCTGGGCGTGGAGTTCGACCGCGACGCAAGCGGCCGGCTGCATCTCACGCGCGAGGGCGGGCACAGCCTAAGGCGCGTCGTGCACGCCGCGGACAGCACCGGCAAGGCGCTGGCGCAGGCGCTGGCTGCGGCGCTGGAGCGCGTCCCGAATCTCGTGCGCATCCCGCAGGCGGTGGCCGTGGATCTCGTCACGCGCCGGCGCTTGGGCGAAAGCGGCGAGGATCGCTGCCTGGGTGCGTATTTGCTTGTGGGCGAGCGGATGCTGTGCGTCTCCGCGCGCTGGGTGGTGCTCGCCACCGGCGGCGCAAGCCGCGTTTTTCTGATCACGACGAATCCGCATGTGGCCTCTGGCGACGGTATCGCGATGGCATGGCGGGCGTATGCGCCGATCGTGAATATGGAGTTCGTGCAGTTCCATCCCACCTGCCTGCATCATCCGTCCGGTTCGCACTTTCTGCTTTCCGAGGCGCTGCGCGGCGAAGGCGCGGTTTTGGTGGACGCGCACGGGCGAAGGTTTGCGTTCGACTACGACCCCCGCGGGGAGCTTGCTCCGCGCGATGTGCTCGCGCGCGCGATCGACGCCGAGATGAAGCGCCAGGGCGTGGACTGCATGTATCTGGACGCGCGCCCGATCGGGCGCGAGCGGATCGAGGCGCAGTTTCCGAACATCCACCGCAGGCTTTTGGCGCTGGGGATCGACATGACCCGCGAGCCGATTCCGGTCGCGCCTGCCGCGCACTACACCTGCGGCGGCGTGCAGGCCCTTCCGGATGGTCGCACGCCGATTCCGGGGCTTTTTGCGATCGGCGAGGTGGCGCACACGGGCCTGCACGGCGCGAACAGGCTGGCCAGCAACTCGCTTTTGGAGTGCCTGGCGATGGCGGACTTCGCGGCCGAAATAATCCGCGAAAGCGCGCAACCTGCGATCGCGCCGATTCCGGACTGGAGCGAAAAGGGGATCCGCCCCGAGCGGGAGCGCATTCCGATCAAGCAGAACTGGGAGGAGACGCGCATCACGATGCAAAACTATGTGGGCGTGGTGCGCACCGACGCGCGCCTTCAGCAGGCGCTCAAAAGGCTTGCGATCATTCGCGAGGAGGTGGAGGCGTTCTACCGCGCGCACCCGGTCTCGCGGGGGCTTGTGGAGCTGAGAAATCTCGCGCTCGTGGCGGAGCTGATCACGCGCTCGGCGTGGATGCGCAAGGAATCGCGGGGCTTGCATTACAACCTCGATCATCCCGATAAACTACCCAAGGCCGAAGACACCGTGTTGGTGCGCAAGGAGGGGGAATGAGCGCGGACGAAAAGGCGGTGCGCGCCCGGGTGCACGGACGCGTGCAGGGCGTGTTCTTCCGCGCGAGCGCCGCAAGCGAGGCAAGGCGCTTGGGCGTGTCCGGATGGATCCGCAACCGGCGCGACGGGACCGTGGAGGCCTTCGCGCAGGGCTTGCCGGAAGCGGTGGATGCGTTCGTGGACTGGCTGCACGAAGGCCCGCCCGGCGCGTCCGTGGCGCGCGTGGAGGTGGAAGAGACTGAGCCCGATCCGGCGCTGCACGGCTTTTCCGTGCGCCCGACGGAGTAGTTCCACCCTTGCGGCCTGCGCGGCCGCGTCCTCATGATTTTTTCATCTTCGGGCGCAAAAATGCGCCGCGGCAAGCGAGTCGCAAGGAGGCAGGGATGCGCAAATGGATGATCTTTGCGTGCGCGGCGCTTTCGTGCGCGCCGGCGTGGGCCAAGCGCGAGGCGCCTTCCCCCATCCATCCGATCCAGCCCTTCTTGGTGAGCGCCGAGCAGTTGGCCGACAAGAAGTTTCGCTGGAGCCGCCTGCCGGATCGGGTCTATCCGCGCGCAGCAGGCGGCTTCGTCGTGTTCACCGAGCACGACCGCGACGGCTTTCGCGTCGTGCGCACGAGCATCCACGATCCGGGCGCGCGCCGCGTGCTTCGCAAGATCGCCGCAGGCGAGACGATGCGCGAGGGCGTGGCGCTGGCCGACGGCGCGGTGGGCTATGTGAGCGACCGCTTCGGCCCGATCTCGGCCTGGATGCGCATGGCGCACGGCGACGGGCATGTGGCGATCGCGAACATGGGCGTGTGGCGCGGGGCGGTGGCGCCGCAGCACTTGAACGCGACGCCGGACGGGCGGCGCTGGTGCTTTGACACCACCTTCGAGCCGACCCGTTTCAACAAGCTTTTGGGCGAGTTCGCGCGCCCCTCGCACTGGGAGCTTTTGGGCCAGGCCTGGCGCATCTACGACAGCCGCTTTGATCGGCACAAGGCGATGTATGCCGCCGCCGCGGAAGGCTCGGGCACGAACCACTACGCGCCGCCGGCGATGTTCGTGTTCGACCGGCGAACGAGCATGCTCGTGATGTTCCCGAACGCGGCGCAGTGCGCGTTCTCGCCGGATGGCGGCACGATCGCGTTCGTGCGCGAGCATCGCGGCAACTACGACATCTGGATGCAAAAGGTGGACGGCGGCGATCTCGTGCAGGTGGCCGCAAGCCGATTCGCGGAGCTTGAGCCAGCCTTTTCGCCGGATGGCCAAAAGCTTGCGTTCGTCTCCAATCGGGACAGCAAGGGCGCGGTGCGCGAGACCTCCATCTACGTGATGGATCTCACCACCGGCGAGATCGTGCGCGCCACGAACGGCCGCGGCGTGGTGGACGGCGGCCCGAGCTGGCTGGACGATCACCGGATCATCTTCCATTCCAACCGCGATCCGAAGCACCCGCAAACGCGCGCCGGCTCCCGCTGGGCGCTGTGGGTCGTGGATCTGAGCAAGTAAAGGAGGCAAGGATGCGAACGCTTGGGGTTGCGTTGACTTTGGCTGCGCTTGCGGTGGTAGCCCCGCCGGCGCACGCGGGTATCTTGGATTGGCTGGAGGCGCACAAGCCTGCGCAAGCCGCGCACGGAAAGCGCGCCCCAGCGCCGCACGACGACGCGCGGCTGCTTACGTTGGAGCCGCACGAACAGGAGCTTTTCCCGAAGGCGGGGCCGGACGGCAAGCATTTTCTCGTCTGGGTGCGCGGGCGCAAAGCCGATCGCGTGGATGTGCGCCTCTTGGAGAACGGCGATCCGGTGGCGACCGCGGTGGACGACGAAGACGCCCGTTGGGGCTTCTTCTGGTGGGATGCGGACGAGGTCGCGTTCTTGAGCCGGCGCGCAGGAGGTTTGGCACTGTGGCGGAAGCCTGCGCTGCATCCGGGGCTGATCGCGCGCGTGCTTGCGTTGGACGGGGACTACATCCTGCCGCAGCGCGCGGCGGACGGCTCGGTGATCGCGGTGCGCGTGCGCCGCGAGCGCGCCGCCCCGCCGCCGAAGGATCCGTTCTTCTCTTGGCGCTTGCCGGGCGCGGTGCAGGAGATCGTGCGCATCCTGCCGGACGGGCAAACCCAGAAGCTCGCTGAGGGGCTCACGCCGGCGGTCTCGCCGGACGGGCAGTGGATCGCGTTTGCGATGCCGGCCGGCCGCAGCGTGCACCTGTTCGTGATGCGCGCCGATGGCAGCGAGCTTGCGCAGCTCACGAGCGGGCGCTTCGTGGACGTGGAGCCGGCCTGGAGCGCGGACGGGCGCTGGATCGTGTTCACCTCCAACCGCGCGGGGGCGCACCTGCGCGATCTTCGGAAATCTTCGTGGGACATTTGGGCGGTGTCCCGCGACGGAACGAAGCTCGTGCAGCTTACGAAGGATCCCGCGCGCGACGGCGCGCCAAGCGTCGCCCCGAACGGCCTTGTGTTGTTCCACTCCGACCGCAAGGTCTCGCCCGA
>CAZTLD010000070.1:0-5736 GCA_964614395.1 uncultured Zetaproteobacteria bacterium | reverse complement strand
AGCGCGATCGGCTATCCGCTCGTCGTTCGGCCGAGCTATGTGCTGGGCGGGCGGGCGATGCAGATCGTGCACGACGAAAAGGCGCTTTTGCGCTACATGCGCGAGGCGGTGGAGGCAAGCCCCGAGCATCCGGTGTTGCTCGATCGGTTCTTGGATCATGCGATCGAGCTGGATGTGGATGCGGTGGCGGACGGCAAGCGCGTCGTGATCGGCGGCGTGATGGAGCACATTGAGGCGGCCGGCGTGCATTCGGGGGACTCGGCCTGCGTGCTGCCGCCGCGCTCGCTGGATGCGGAAACCGTCGCCGAGATCGAGCGGCAAACCGAAAAGCTTGCGCTCGCGCTTCAGGTGCGGGGGCTTATTAACATCCAGTTTGCGGTGCAGGACGGCGAGATCTATGTGCTTGAGGTCAACCCGCGCGCAAGCCGCACGGTGCCGTTCGTGTCCAAGGCCACTGGCATCCCGCTTGCGAAGATCGCCGCGCGCGTGATGGCCGGAAAGACATTAGATGAGCTTGGCGTCGTGCGCGCGCCACGGCCGAAGCATGTCTCGGTCAAGGAGGCGGTGTTTCCGTTTACGCGGTTTCCGGGCGTGGATCCGCTTTTGGGGCCGGAGATGAAGTCCACGGGCGAGGCGATGGGCATCGCCGAGGACTTTCCGACGGCGTTTGCGAAGGCCCAGCTTGCCGCCGGCATGCGCTTGCCTTCGCAAGGCACCGCGTTCATCTCGGTGCGCGATCGGGACAAGCCCGAGGCGGTGAGAATCGCAAGGTTGCTTATCAAAGCGGGATTTTCGATCCTGGCTACGCGCGGCACGGCCGAGGCGCTTGCGCGGGCAGGCGTGCCCGTGGAGCAGGTGGCGAAGGTCGTGGAAGGGATTCGGCCGCACATCGTGGATCGGATGCTGGCAGGCGATGTGCAGCTCGTCGTGAACACGGCCGAGGGCGAAAAGGCGATTCAAGATTCGCGCGAGATTCGGCGCGCGGCGCTTGAGCTCAACATTCCTTACTATACCACCGTAGCCGGCGGGCTTGCGGCGGCGCAGGCGATCGCCGCAGGCGCCGATCCCACGCAAGTCAAAAGCCTGCAAGCGTGGCACGGTTGAGCGGGAGGATGTGATGGAACGGATTCCGATGACGAAAGCAGGCTTCGAGCGCCTGAAAAAGGAGCTTGAGGAACTCAAGGCCAAGCGGCGCGAGATCGCGCGCGCGATCGAAGAGGCGCGTGCGCACGGCGATCTTTCCGAAAACGCCGAGTACGAGGCCGCCAAGGAAGCGCAGGGCCTGAATGAAGCGCGCATTCAGTATCTCGAGGATCGGCTTGCGCGCGCGCATGTGATCGATCCGAAGACGATCACAAGCGATCGCGTCGTCTTCGGCGCCACGGTGGATCTGATCGATCTTGAGGACGGCACCGAGGTGAGCTATCAGATCGTCGGCGTGGACGAAGCGGACGCTTCCGAAGGCCGCATTTCGATCACCTCGCCGCTTGCGCGGGCGCTGATCGGCAAAGAGGAGGGCGACATCGTGACCGTCCAAGCCCCAGGCGGCGAGCGCGAGTATGAAATCCAGCGCATCCGCTATGAGTAGCCGCTGGCAGGCTTGGCATGAGGCGGGCTTGCGGCTTGCGCTGGCAGCAGCGCTGGCGATGCTCGCAGGCTCCGGCTATCTCGCCGCGCCGGTGCTGTTCGCGAAGCTGGATGCGAAAACGGCAGGAGATCTTGCCGGCGCGATCTTTGCGCGCGCACATCCGGCGGCGATGCTGTTTTTGTGCGCGGCGGCGGCGTTTGCGTGGCGGCGGAAGGTGGCCGTGAAGGCCTGGTGGGTGTGGATTGCGGTGGCGCTTCTGGCGCTCGCCGCGATCGTGTTTGCGCTTGATCCGATGATGGACGCGCTCAAGGCCGAGGCGGGTGCGTTGGGGGTGGCTGCGCGCGCGCCGAACGATCCGCTGCGCGTGCGCTTTCTCTGGCTCCACGGCGCAGCTTCAATGCTGCATCTTGCCGCCACGTTGAGCGTGGCGGCAGCGATCGCATGGCGGCGGGTCTAGAGGGCGCGCCCTTGTGGCGGGCGCTGCTGCGCGATCGGGCGTTGGTCGCGCTTGTTGCGACGCTCGTGGGCGCGTTCGTTTTGCTGCACCTGTTCGGGCATGTGATCGCGCCGGTGTTGGTCGCGGTGGCGGTGGCCTATGTGCTCGACGGCGTCGTGGAGGCGCTCGTGCGGCTGCACCTGCCGCGCTGGTTTGCGGTGGCGATGGCGATTTTGCTTGCAGCGATCGTGGCATTGATTGTGCTCCTTTTGGTGTTGCCGCTTTTGCTCGATCAGGTCTCGCAGCTTGTGGAGCGCGCGCCCCTTTACTTGGATGCGCTGCGCGAAGCGTTTCAGCGCGCGCAAAAAGAGCACGGCGAGTGGGTGAATCCGGCGCTCGTGCAGCAGATGGCGGGAAGCCTTCTGCAAACGCTGCAAAGCCTGGGCGGCAAGGTCGTTTCGTTTTCGCTGGCCTCCATCCCCACGTTGGTGGCGCTGGCGATCTACTTGGTGCTCGTGCCGGTGCTCGTGTTCTTTCTGCTCAAGGACAAGCGCAAGCTCATCGCTTGGGCGCGCCGGTTTTTGCCTGCGGATCACAAGCTGTTCGTGCGCGTCTGGCGCGAGGTGGACGTGCAGATCGGCAACTACATCCGCGGCAAGTTCTGGGAGACGATCATCGTCGGCTGCGCGGCCTGGATCGTGTTCGCGTGGCTTGATCATCCGTATGCGCTGATGCTGGGAGTGCTCACCGGCATTTCGGTTTGGGTGCCGTTCGTGGGCGCGGCGGTCGTGACGTTGCCCGTCGTGTTGCTTTCCGTGGCGAGCTGGGGCCTTGCGATGCCGACGCTTTACGCGATTGCGGCCTATCTCGTCGTGCAGATGCTGGACGGCAATGTGCTCGTGCCGTGGCTGTTTTCGGAGATGGTGGATCTGCACCCGGTGGCGATCGTCGTCGCGGTGCTTGTGTTCGGTGCGCTGTGGGGGCTTGTGGGCGTGTTCGTCGCAATCCCAATGGCCGCGCTCATCGAAAGCGTGCTCACGATCATCTGGGAACGGATCGAAGCGCTGCGCGCCGAAGCGCCTCCCGAAACTCCATAGCCTCTTTCAGGCGCGGCTTCGGCCACGGCAGCCACGCGCGCCGGAAGTCCCACGCTTCGCCTGCGCCGATCAGTGTGAGCCGCTCGGGGGGCGTGCGCGGCTGGTTTTCTTCCGCATCGGCCTCCACGATCGCAAGCGGCGGCGCGTGTGCCGCATTGAGGATTGCGCCCAGCTCGGGATCGTGGCTAAATGCGGATGCTTGGATCGCCTCGGGCGTCGTGGCCGCGCCCCAAAGCCAAATGCCTTGGACTGGCGAACGGATCGCGCGCAACGCCATCTGCGCTTCCGTGAGCATCCGCATCCAACGCGCCGCATCGCGCCCGGCCGGCGTGCGCTTCGGAAGCCCTGTTTCGCATACTTCGGCGAAAGAGGGCGGAGCCACATCCCAGACGCGGTCGGCGAGCGCCACCCATGCCGATCCTGTTCGCGCCAGCCGAAACCCGTGCGCGCCGAGCACCGAAGCGACTGCCGCAAACGCCTCGTTCATTGCGTCCGCGTTGGCGGCTGCGCGTCGGGGAAAGGCTTCGGCGCGGGCGCTGATCGCCGCGACGAACGGCGTGGCGACCCAGGCCTGCGCATCTCTCATATGATCTGGCCACAAAAGCGCCGCGGGCGGCGCGCCCGCGGCCCAAGCGATCAGCGATAGCGGCGTGTGCGCTTCAAGCTGATAGCGGACGCGCCGCTTATGGCGCGCGAGCGCCTGCCATGCCGGATGCGGCGAGATCTCGCCATGAAGGTTGCGCACAAGCCCGCCGCAAACGATCCACCATCGGATCATCGCGCATCGATGATCGGCACATCCACCTTGCGGCGTGCGAGCACGCTCAGGCCTTGCGCCACCGCGCCGGCCAGCTCCGCGAACGCTTGGCTTGGCTGGCTTTCGGGATGCGAAACCACGACCGGCGCGCCCTCGTCGGATCGCTCGCGCACCGCGGGATCCAGCGGAATGCGCGCGAGCACCTTGGCGCGGAAACGCTCGGCCAGCCGATCCACGCCGCCCTCGCCGAAGATCGGCGTGCTTTTCCCGCAATGCGGGCAGACGAATGCGGCCATGTTCTCCACGAAGCCCAGAATCGGCACGCGCACCCGCGCAAACATGCTCGCGGCCCGCTCGGCGTCGGCCACCGCCGCATCCTGCGGCGTGGTGACGATCACGGCAGCGGAGATCGGCACCTGTTGCACGAGCGTGAGGTGGATGTCGCCGGTGCCAGGCGGCAGGTCCACGATGAGGTAATCCAGCTCGCCCCATGCGGTTTGCATGAGAAGCTGCATCAGGGCGCCTGAGGCCATCGGCCCGCGCCAGATCGCGGCCTGCCCCTCGGGGATCAACAGCCCCAACGAGTTCACGCGCACGCCGTGCGCTTGCGGCGGCAGCATCGTTTTCTCGTCCAGGGCTTGCGGGCGCACGCCTTTGAGGCCCAGCATGATCGGCGCCGACGGCCCGTAGATGTCCGCATCCAAAAGCCCCACGCGCGCGCCAGCCTGCGCAAGCGCAACCGCCAAGTTTACGGCCACCGTGGACTTGCCCACGCCGCCCTTGCCGGATCCGACCGCGACGATGTGCGCCACATCCGGGAGCTTCCCTTGCGGAAGCGAGCGGGTGGTCTTCGCGGTCATTTCGATCTCCACGGAGGCCGCCCCGAGCGCCTTGATCGCGGCCTCGGCCTCGGCGCGGAAGCGTTCGCGCACGGGGCAAGCGGGCGTCGTAAGCTCAATCACGACATGCACCTTTTCGCCCTCGATCCGGACATCCTTCACGAAGCCCAGCGAGACGATGTCCTTGCCGAGGTCGGGATCAATGATTCTTGAGAGCGCTTGAAGCACTTGGTCTTTTGTAAGCATCACGCCTCCAGTGCGCGCAGAAGCCTTCGCACCGCTTCGCGCAGCGTCTCCTCGGCCACCGCAAACGAAAGCCGCACGAAGCCCGGCATACCGAAGGCCGAGCCCGGCACCAGCCCCACGCCGGCCTCTTCCAGCATCCGCGTGCAAAACGCCACATCGTCCTCGCCCGCTTGAAGCCGCGCCGAAACATCAAGGAACAGGTAAAACGCGCCGTCCGGCTCGATGAAGCGAAGCCCCGGCGCCTTGGAAAGCTGCGTCGCAAGCCACTTCGCGCGTGCTTCATACTGCGCCGTCATCGCGCGGATTTCCGCCTCGTCCGCACGGAGTGCCGCCAGCGCCGCCTTCTGCGCGATCGAGCAGGCGTTGGAGGTGCTCTGGCCTTGAATCGCCGCCATCGCCCGGATCACCGTTTTAGGCCCGATCGCAAAGCCGATGCGCCAGCCGGTCATCCGCCAGGATTTGGATACGCCGTCCACGATCACGATGCGATCGCGCAGATCCGGCGCGATGCGCGCGATCGAATGGTGCGTGCGGCCGGAAAACAGGATCTTGCGGTAGATCTCGTCCGTGGCGATCCACGCATCGGGATGCGCGCGCAACACTTCCGCAAGGCCTTCCACGGTGCGCCGATCAAAGGCCACACCCGTCGGATTGGACGGCGAGTTCAGGATCACGAGCCGCGTGCGCGGCGTGATCGCCTTTTCGAGCGCTTCCGCATTCGGCTGAAAGCGCGCATCCATCGAGGTGGGCACGATCACGGGGCGGCCGCCGGC
>CAZTLD010000069.1:0-5753 GCA_964614395.1 uncultured Zetaproteobacteria bacterium | reverse complement strand
CTCAAGAAGGCGGCCTAAGCGCCCAACGGCGAAAAAGAAAACCGGGGCGGATGCTCCGGTTTTTTTATTGGGAAAGCAATCCGCTTCCGGAAAGCAACCCGCTTCCCGCAAGCCCCGCGAAGAACACGGTGCCTATCAGCGCCCCCAAGGAGACCGCGATCACAATGAGCGGCACAAGCACGACGGCGATCGCCGGGCCCCAGCCGCAGCCGGTGCGTGCCTTGAGCCCCACGACCAGCAGCGCCACCGACCAAATACCTGTGATCGTGTTCACGATCGGCACGAACGCGAGGATGTTCGGCGCGTTCGCGAATGCGCACAACGCCGCGCCGGTGGGCGTATTCATCGCATGGTTGAGGAACTTTCTCGACGCCCAGCCGAGATACCATCCCGTAAGCCACACGCCTGCGAGGACGAACAGGTAGCCGACGATCACAAGCCCAATGCCCAGCCCGAGCGTGGTGAGGATCGCAAGGATCGCTGCGGGCGCGCCCACAAGCAGCGTGAATACGAATGCGTCTTTGACCGACGCATAGTCGGGCATGCTGGCGAAGAACGCCATCGGCTGCATGAACACCGCCTTGAGCGTGGCGAAGAACCGCCCGAAGAGATCCCCTTCACCCGCGCGGAAATAAACATCCTGCGGGCTTTGTGCGCTTTGGCTTGCTTCCGGAGCAGACGCTTGCGTGGGCGTGTGAGGCTCTTGGTTGTTGGGCGTGCGTTCCGTCATCGTTCCCCTCCTCTGCAAGAGTCCTAAGCATCATTTTCATAGCCAAGCGATGGCTCAAGCGCAAACTCGACAGATGCAAGCGTTTGCGCTAGCAATCGGAAGCTCGAAGGGGGGAGTCATGGCACATCCGATCGTGATCGCACCTTCCATTCTCTCAGCCGATTTCGCCGATCTGGGGCGCGAGGTGCGCGCGGCCGACGAGGCGGGCGCGGATTGGATCCATGTGGATGTGATGGACGGGCGCTTCGTGCCGCCGATCACGATCGGCGACAATGTCGTGAAGGCGATCCGGCCGCACACGAAAAAGCCGCTGGATGTGCACCTGATGATCGTGGAGCCGGATCGGCAGCTTGAGAACTTCGCCAAGGCCGGCGCGGACTACATCACCGTGCACCAGGAGGCCTGCATTCACTTGGAGCGCACGTTGCAGCAGATCCGCGCGCTTGGCTGCAAGGCGGGCGTGAGCCTCAATCCCGCCACGCCCATCGAGACGATCCGGCACGTGCTGCACTGCGTGGATTTGGTGCTCTTGATGAGCGTGAATCCGGGCTACGGCGGCCAGAAATACATTGACGCCGTCACCGAGAAGATCGCCGCCTGCCGCAAGATGCTGGACGAGGCTGGCTGCAAGGCGCGGCTCGAGGTGGACGGCGGCATCAATCCCGAGACGATCGCGCGCGCGGCGAAGGCCGGCGCGGACACGTTCGTGGCCGGCAGCGCCGTCTACAACAAGCCGGACTACAAGGCGGCGATCGAGGAGCTTCGTCGGCTCGCCGAGGGCGCGCGCTAGTCGTTCGCGCCCTCGTCGGCGCGGCGCAGGATTTCCAGGAACGCGCGGTGCATCGAGGGGCTGGCGGCGAGCACGTCGCCGGAGGCAAGGTCCACGCTTGCGCCGTCAAGTTGCGTGACGATGCCGCCCGCTTCCTGGACGAGCAGGACGCCTGCCGCGATGTCCCACGGCATTAGCCCCGCCTCCCAGTAGGCGTCGAGCCGGCCTGCGGCCACATAGGCGAGATCGAGCGCCGCCGAGCCGCTGCGGCGGTAGCCGTTCGCCACGCGCATGCAGGCGTCCATGCGCGCAAGGAAACGCTCCAGATCCTCGCGGCGGTAGGCGGGAAGCCCCGAGGCGAACAGCGCGCGCTTCGGGTCGGTTTCGTCGCGCACCCGAAGCCGCCGGCGGTTGAGGAACGCCCCTTGGCCTGCGCGCGCCTCGAAAAGCTCGTTGCGCACCGGATCGTAGATGACCGCGATCTCGGGCTTGCCGAAGCGCCAAGCGGCGATGGAGACGCAGAAGTGCGGATAGCCGTAAACGAAGTTCGTCGTGCCATCAAGCGGGTCGATATACCACTTGACCGCCGCATCGGGATGGCGCACCGGTATGTCCTCTTCGGCGACGATGCCGTGCTCGGGAAAATGGCGGCGGATTTCGCGCACGATCACGCGCTGGGCTTCGCGATCCACTTCGGTCACGAAGTCGCGGTCGGATTTCTCCTCCACCGCGAATCCGCGCGCGTCGAACGCGCGCATGATCAGATCGCCGGCGCGTCGGGCGGCGCGAACCGCAACATACAACATCGGCACTCCTCCCGCGGGGAATCGGTGGCGCGCGAACGCTATCAGCGTGCTAGATTGCGCGCGATGCGCTGGATCTATGCGCTGGCGATGGCGGCGGCGGTCGCGGGCTGCGCGCGGGTTGCGCCCGTGGCCGATGCGCCTGCAAGGCCGAACGCGGAAAGCTCCGTGGCGGAACCTGCCGAGGCGAAGGCGCGGGAAGTTCAACCCCCCGAGCCGGAAGCGCCTTCGGACACCGTGCTCGGCGAGGGGCTAACGAGCGCGGATCTTGCCGCGGCCGAGGTGCACGCGCTTTCCGTCTACGGCGATCGCTGGCCGCGGATCGCCGAGCGCTCGCGCTATGTGCGCGCGGCGATGCGCGAGGTGTTTGCGAAGCTGCAAGCGCCGGAAGACCTGTTCGCGGTGCCGGTGGTGGAGTCGGCCTACGAGCCGTATGCGCTTTCGCCGTCCGGGGCGCTGGGGTTGTGGCAGCTCATGCCGGGCACGGCGCGCGTGCTGGGCTTGCGCAAGACCCGGGGCTTCGATCCGCGGCGGGCCGTCGTGCCCTCCACCGATGCGGCGCTGCGCTATCTCTTGGCGCTCAAAGCGCGCTTCGGCTTCTGGCCGCTGGCCTTGGCCGCCTATCACATGGGGCCGGGTGCGCTTGCGCGCAGCCTCAGGCGCCATCCGTGGACGCCCGCAGATGGGCTCGATGCGTTGCCGGCGCCGGAGATCACGCGCGAATACGTGCGCCTGATCGTGGGGCTTGCGCAGGCGATGCATGAGGGGGCGCTCGTGTTCCCGGAGCCGATCCCTATGCGGAGCGTGTGGCTTCGCCCGCCCGTGGATCTCGTGCAGTGGGCCGAGGCCGCAGGGGTGGATCCGCTCGTGCTGTTTCGCGCCAATCCGGGGCTGGAGTGGACGCGCTATTGGGATCGGCCGCTTGCATTGCGTGTGCCGGCGGATGCGTATGCCGAGCTTCAGGCGGCGCTCGATCAGGCCCGGCCGCGGATGGCGTTCGTGCGCGTCGAACGAGGAGACACGCTCTGGCGCATCGCGCGCCGCGCGGGCGTGCCGGTGCGGCTTTTGCGCAAGCTCAATCCGGGGGTTGATCCCGCGCGTCTGCGACCTGGGATGCGCATTCGCGCGCCGCGCTTTGCTCGCGCGCGCGTAGCACCCCCGCTGAATCCGCTCGTCGCGCGCGGCCGGCGCGTGCGCTATGTGGTGCGGCCGGGCGATACGCTGTGGGGGATCGCGCGCCGGTTTGGGACGACGCCGGATCGGATCGCGCGCATCAACGGCCGCTCGCTGGATGCGCTGCTGCGGCCAGGGGAGGTGCTTTGGGTGCTCGCGCGGCCCTCCTCGGGCTGATTTTGCTCGCTGCTTGTTCGGAGGCGCCGACGAGCCCCGATTGGGATGCCGCGCCGGATGTGCCGGCGTTCGGCGGCGTGCTGGTGGAGGCGATGAACGCCGATGCGACGAATCTGATCCCGATGGTGGCCACCGACGCCCCCAGCCATGCGATCGCGGGATGGCTGTATCGCCCGCTGCTCAAATACGACAAAGACCTCAATCTGACCGGCGATCTTGCCCGGGCCTGGCACGTGGAGGACGGCGGGCGCACGATTCGCTTCTTTTTGCGCCGCAACGCGCGCTGGACCGACGGCGTGCCGTTTTCGTCCGCCGACTGCGCGTTCACATTGGCGCTGATCCGCGACCCTAAAACGCAATCGCCGTATGCGTCGGATTTCGCGCTCATAAGCGGCTGGGAGACGCCCGATCCCTATACCTTCGTCGTGCGCTACCGAGAGCCGTTTGCGCCGGCGCTGTCTTCGTGGGCGGGGCTCGCGATCTTGCCCGAGCATGTGTTCGCCGGCGAAGACATCATGCACACGAAGCTTGCCCGCGCGCCGAAGGCGACGATCGGGCCTTATCGGCTCGCCGGTTGGCGGCCGCAGCAGGAGATTCGGCTCATCGCCAATCCCGACTACTACGACGGGCCGGTATGGATCGCCGAACGGCGCGTGCGCATCATCCCTGATGCGGCGACGCAGTTTTTGGAGCTTTTGGCCGGCAGGCTCGACATGATGAACTTGGATCCCGTGCAATATGCGCGCGTGTTTCCGCGCAAGAAGCGGCTTGTGCGCGACTACCGGCGCTTCAAGTATCTGGACTTCGTTTACACCTATCTCGGCTTCAACCTGAAACGTCCTCTGTTCCAAGATCCCCGCGTGCGCCGCGCGATTGCGATGGCGATCGACCGCAAGGCGCTGATCCAGGGCGTGCTCCTAGGCCAGGGCGAAGTGATCGCCACCCCCTACAAGCCCGGCACCTATTGGGTGAATACGCGCATCCGGCCGTGGCCTTACGATCCTGAGCGCGCCAAGCGCCTGCTGGCGGAGGCAGGTTGGATCGATCGGGACGGGGACGGGGTGCGCGAAAACGCGCAAGGGCGCAAGCTTGCGTTCACGATCCTCACGAACAGCGGCAACAAACAGCGCGAGAAGGCCGCGGTGATCATCCAGCGCTGGCTGGCCGCGGTCGGGATCCAGGCCAAGGTGCGGCTCGTGGAGTGGTCGGCGTTCATCGAGCGCTTCATCCAGAGCCGCGACTTCGATGCGGTGATTTTGGGCTGGGCGCTTTCGCCGGAGCCGGATCAGTACGCGATCTGGCACTCCTCGCAGACCGGCCCGCGGCAGTTCAACTTCATCGGCTACGCGAATCCCGTCGTGGATCGGATGCTGGAAGCCGCGCGCCGCACCTTCGATCGCGCCCGGCGCAAGGCCTACTACGACCGCATGCAGGAAGAGATCCACAACGACGTGCCGATCGTGTTCCTCTATGCGCCGTATTCGCTGCCGGTCGTGCACCGGCGCATCCGCGGGGTGATGCCCGCGCCCGCCGGCATCGGCTGGAACGCCGAGCACTGGTACATCCCCAAGCCCCTGCAGCGCGCCGCGATCGCGCCCTAGGCGCCTTCCGCGCGCCTTCGCATCTCGGCAATCGTGCGCGCAAGTTCCATCGGCGAAAGCCCGCGCATGCGGCGGCCGGCCTCGGCGTGCAGCCAGACGGCGGCGGCCGCGGCGTCCGGCGGCGAGAGGGGATGCGCGCGCCGCGCGAGCAGCGCGCCGATCACCCCTGCGAGCACATCGCCGGTGCCGCCCTGCGCAAGCTGCGGCGCGCTGATCGGGCAAAGCAAAACCTCGCCCGTGGGCGTGGCGATCAATGTGTGCGCGCCTTTGAGCACGGCGATCGCGCCGAAGCGCGCAGCGATCGCGCGCACCGCCCGCACGCGGTCTTGCTGCACCGCGCGGGCGCTGGCCTCGCCCAGAAGCGCTGCCGCCTCCCCAGGGTGGGGGGTGAGCACCGAGGATGCCTTGCGCGCGCGCAGCCGATCAGCGAGCGCCGAGTCTTCGCTCAAAAGCCGCAGCGCATCGGCATCGAGCACAAGCGGCGCAGGCCTTTGCAGCAG
>CAZTLD010000068.1:0-5789 GCA_964614395.1 uncultured Zetaproteobacteria bacterium | reverse complement strand
CATTATAGGGAGGCGCCGAGAGGGGCTCAATGCGAGGCGTCTTTGCCTTTGAAGGCGTTGCGCACGCGATCGTGGGCGAAGCGGGCGTAGGCCCAGCCGCCAGCCACAAGCGCCAGCACGATCGCCAAAACCAAGCCCGCGACGCCGAAGCGGTGCAAAATCGCAAGCCCGGCCAGCCCCAGCGCGTGGCCCACGCCGTAGATCACGGCTGCCCAGGTGATGCAGTTGACCGCCTGCAGCAACATGAAGCGGCCGAGGCCGATCGTGGATGCGCCGAACAGGATCGCGGACACAAGCCGCGTGCCGTAGAGGTACTGAAAGATGAATACCGACCAGTGTGCGTATTTGTCGAGGATCAGGTTCGCCTTCGGATAATGCCGGCGCAGGAACGGCACCTGATCAATCAGCGCAAGCCCCTTCCAGCGCCCAAGGGCAAAGAAAAACAAATGCCCCACATAGGCGCCGGCGGCGGCGGTGAGGATCACCTTCCACGGATCGAGCACGCCGGCTGCGGCCAGCGCCGCCGCGGCGATGAACACCGACTCGCCTTCGATGAATGTCCATATGAACACGGCCCAGTAGCCGTATTCGGCGATGAACTCCGTTGCCCATTCCACGGCGGCAAGCATGCCCCAACGCCTTGGGCAATGCGAGCCTGGCAACTGGCGCAAGCACGCCTATGGCGTTAGGATCGCGCAACCCCCCGCGAGGGTCGGTGATGGAGGAGGAGCGGATGCGCATCGTCGATCTACAGATGCATTTCGTCGAAGTCTGCGAGGCTGCGGTGCGCGCGTGCGCCCCGTTTATCGGTTCGGGCAAGAAGGAAGAAGGCGACGGCATGGCCGTGGACGCGATGCGCGCGCGGCTGAATCAGACGCCGATCCGCGGCGAGGTCGTGATCGGCGAAGGCGCGAAGGACGAAGCGCCGATGCTTTATGACGGCGAGCAGGTCGGCACCGGCGAAGGGCCGGAAGTGGATTTGGCCGTGGATCCGATCGAGGGCACGAACCTTTTTGCGCGCAACATGCCGGGCTCGATCTGCACGATCGCAGCCGCCCCGAAGGGTGCGATGTATCGGCCGGGGCCGTGCTTTTACATGGACAAGCAGGTGTATCCGGCGGCTGCGCGCGGCAAGATCGATCCTGAAGCGCCGGTGGCGGATCGCATCCGGATGCTGGCTGGGGCGCTCGGCAAGGATGTGCGCGAGATCTGCATCTTCGTGTTGGACAAGCCGCGGCACAAGGGGCTGGTGCAGGAGATTTATGCGGCCGGCGCGCGCGTGCGGCTTGCGTCGGACGGCGATGTGAACGGCGCGGTGCAGGCGATGCTCGGCGCTGGCGTGGATGCGCTGTTCGGCATCGGCGGCACGCCCGAGGGGATCGTGACCGCATGCGCGGCGCGCGCGCTGGGCGCGGAGATGTTCGGGCGCATGGCGCCGCAGAAGGACTACGAGATCGAAAACTGCAAGCGCGCGGGCGTGGACACGGAAACGATCCTCACGCGCGACGAGCTGGTGAAGAGCGACGATGTGCTGTTCATCGCGACGGGGCTCACTACCGGCGAGTATGTGCAGGGCGTGCAAATCGAGCGCGTGGGCGATGCCCGCTGGATGACGACGGAGACCGTGGTTTTGGCTCCGGGTGGTGTGGTGCGGCGGGTGCGCACCCGCGCGCAGGCGTAAACCCAGGGAGGAGAACCGATGACGATCGACCGCAAGACGTTGGCCAATGCGATCCGTGTCTTGGCGATGGACGCGGTGCAAAAGGCGAACTCCGGCCATCCGGGGGCGCCGATGGGCATGGCGGATATCGCCGAGGTGCTCTGGCGGCACCATCTTCGGCACAACCCGAAGAATCCGAAGTGGCCGGATCGCGATCGCTTCGTGCTTTCCAACGGGCACGGCTCGATGCTGCTGTACGCGCTTTTGCACCTCACCGGCTACGATCTCACGATTGAGGATCTCAAGCAGTTCCGGCAGCTGCACTCGAAGACCCCGGGGCATCCCGAGTTCGGCTATACGCCGGGCGTGGAGACGACGACGGGGCCGTTGGGGCAGGGGATCACGAACGCGGTCGGCATGGCGATCGCAGAGAAGATGCTGGCTGCGCAGTTCAACCGGCCGGGGCACGAGATCGTCAATCACTACACCTATGTGTTCCTGGGCGACGGCTGTTTGATGGAGGGCATCAGCCACGAGGCCTGTTCGCTCGCCGGCACGTTGAAGCTCGGCAAGCTCATCTGCTTTTATGACGACAACGGCATCTCCATCGACGGCGAGGTCGAGGGCTGGTTCACCGACGATACGCCGAAGCGCTTCGAGGCCTATGGCTGGCAGGTGATCCCGAATGTGAACGGGCACGATCCGGACGAGATCGAGCAGGCGATTCAGGCCGCGAAGGCGGATCCGGAGCGGCCGACGTTGATCTGCTGCAAGACGATCATCGGCTACGGCAGCCCGAACAAGGCGGGCACGCACGACTGCCACGGCGCGCCGCTGGGCGAGGAGGAAGTGCGCCTCGTGCGTGAGGAGCTCGGCTGGGAGCATCCGCCGTTCGTGATTCCGGATGAGATCTATGCCGCTTGGGATGCGCGCGAGAAGGGCGAACAGCTGGAGGCGGAGTGGAAGGCGCGCTTTGAGGCCTACCGGCGCGAGTATCCGGAGCTGGCGGCGGAGTTCGAGCGGCGCGTGCTGCGCGGCGAGCTTCCTGAAGGCTGGACGGATGCGGTGGATGCGTGGGTGAAGCAGCTTTTGGAAGAGAAGCCCGCATGGGCGACGCGCGTGGCCTCGGGCAAGACCATTGCGGTGCTCGCCGAGCGCGTGCCGGAGCTCGTGGGGGGCTCGGCGGATCTTACGCCGTCCAACAACACCCGCTGGCCGGGTGCGGTGGACTTTTCCGCCGCACACCCGGAGGGGCGCTACATCCACTACGGCGTGCGCGAGTTTGCGATGAGCGCGATCATGAACGGGATGGCGCTGCACGGCGGCGTGATCCCGTATGGCGGAACGTTTCTGATCTTCTCCGACTATGCGCGCAACGGGATCCGCATGTCCGCGCTGATGCGGCGGCGCGTGATCTATGTGCTTACGCACGACTCGATCGGGCTTGGCGAGGACGGGCCGACCCACCAGCCGATCGAGCAGGTGGCAAGCCTCCGGCTCATTCCGCGGCTCAGGCTTTGGCGGCCTGCGGATGCGGTGGAGACCGCGATCGCCTGGCGCGAGGCGCTGCGCTACACCGAGGGGCCGACGGCGTTGGCGCTCACGCGCCAAGGCGTGCCGCATCTGGAGCGCACGCCGGAGATGGTCGAGGCGATCGCGCGCGGCGGCTATGTGATTGCTGACGCGGACGGCGAGCCGGAGTTGATCCTGATTGCGACCGGCTCGGAAGTGGCGCTGGCGTTGGAGGCGAAGAAGCTGCTGGAGGGCGAAGGTCGGCGCGTGCGCGTCGTCTCGATGCCGTGCTGCGAGGTGTTCGACGCGCAGGATGCGGACTATCGCGAGCGCGTGTTGCCTTCTGGTGTGCGCAAGCGCGTGGCCGTGGAGGCTGGGGCGAGCGCCTACTGGTACAAGTATGTGGGGCTGGACGGTGCCGTCGTCGGCATCGATCGGTTCGGCGAGTCTGCGCCGGCCAAGCAGTTGTTCGCCGAGTTCGGGTTCACGGCGGAAAACGTCGCGCGCGTGGCCCGCGAGGTGCTCAACAAGTAACGAAGGGGGGAAGCGATGACGATCCGTGTGGGTATCAATGGCTTTGGGCGCATCGGCCGCATGGCGATGCGGGCGATTCACAAGGAGTTTCCGGACATGGAGGTCGTGGCGATCAACGACCTGCTCGATCCGGATTATCTCGCTTATATGCTGCGCTACGATTCGGTGCACGGTCGCTTTGCGGGCGAAGTGAGGGTGGACGGCGGCGATCTCATTGTGGATGGCAAGCGGATCCGCGTGACGGCCGAAACCGATCCGAGCAAGCTCGCCTGGGGCGATGTCGGCGTGGATGTGGTGCTCGAGTGCACCGGTATTTTCCTCACCGAGGACAAGGCGAAGGCGCATCTTGATGCCGGCGCGCCGAAGGTGGTGATGAGCGCGCCGTCGAAGGATCACACGCCGATGTTCGTCTACGGCGTGAACCACGGAAGCTATCAGGGGCAGGCGATCGTCTCGGCGGCCTCGTGCACGACGAACTGCCTTGCGCCGGTGGCGAAGGTGCTGCACGATCGCTTCGGCATCAAGCGGGGGCTGATGTCCACGGTGCACGCCGCGACGGCCACGCAGAAGACCGTGGACGGCCCGTCGAAAAAGGACTGGCGCGGCGGCCGCGGGATCCTCGAGAACATCATCCCGTCGTCCACGGGCGCGGCGAAGGCGGTGGGCAAGGTGATCCCGGAGCTCAACGGCAAGCTCACCGGCATGGCGTTCCGCGTGCCGACCTCGGATGTCTCGGTCGTGGATCTCACCTGCGAGCTTGCCACGCCCACCGATTACGACGCGATCTGCGCGGCGATGAAGGAGGCGAGCGAAGGGGAGCTCAAGGGCGTGCTCGGCTACACCGAGGATGCGGTGGTGTCCACCGACTTCCGCGGCGTCAAGGAGCCGTCCACGTTCGACGCCAAGGCCGGGATCATGCTCGATCCGACCTTCGTGAAGGTCGTGGCTTGGTACGACAACGAGTACGGCTACACCTGCAACATGCTCAACCTCGTGCGGGTGGTGGCAGGCAAGTAAAAGATCAGATGCATCGGGCCGGCGGCAAGCCGGCCCTTTGCTTCGTGGGAGGGAGCGATGAAGGTGCTGTACATGAAGGACTTGGATCTCGCCGGCAAGCGGGTGCTGATCCGCGAGGATCTGAACGTGCCGATCAAGGACGGGGAGGTCGCCAACGACAAGCGCATTCGCGCAAGCCTGCCCACGATCAAGCTTGCGCTGGACAAAGGCGCGAAGGTGCTCGTGATGTCGCATCTGGGGCGGCCGAAGGAGGGCGAGTTCGATCCGGCGTTCTCGCTTGCGCCGGTTGCCAAGCGCCTGGAGGAGCTTTTGGGCGTGCCGGTGCGGCTGGTGCGTGACTATTTGGACAAGCCGGTGGAGGTGCGCGAAGGCGAGGTGGTGCTGCTGGAGAATGTGCGCTTCAATCCGGGCGAGAAGAAGGACGATCCGGAGTTGGCGAAGAAATACGCCTCGCTTTGCGATGTCTATGTAATGGATGCGTTCGGCACTGCGCACCGCGCGCAAGCGTCCACGCACGGGGTGGGGCTTCATGCGCCGGTGGCCTGCGCGGGGCCGCTGTTGGCGGCGGAGTTGGAGGCGCTCGGCAAGGCGCTGGAGAACCCCGAGCGGCCGATGATCGCGATCGTCGGCGGTTCGAAGGTCTCGACGAAGCTTACGGTGCTGGAGTCGCTCGCGAAGGTCGTGGATCAGCTGATCGTCGGCGGCGGCATTGCAAACACGTTCATCGCTGCGGCCGGCAAGCCCGTGGGTAAGTCGCTTTACGAGCCGGAGATGCTGGATATCTGCAAGCGGCTGATGGCGGATGCCGAGGCGCGCGGCGGCGAGATCCCGATCCCGGTCGATGTCGTCGTCGGCAAGGAGTTCTCGCCGGATGCGGAGGCGGTGCTCAAGCGCGTCGAAGAGGTGGGCGAAGACGACATGATCTTCGACATCGGCCCTGAGACCGCCGAGTATCTGTGCAACAAGCTCAAGGCCGCGAAGACGATCGTCTGGAACGGGCCGGTGGGCGTGTTCGAGTTCGACCAGTTCGGCGAGGGCACGCGCCGGATCGCGGAGGCGATCGCGG
>CAZTLD010000067.1:0-5916 GCA_964614395.1 uncultured Zetaproteobacteria bacterium | reverse complement strand
CCCATGCCGAGGTTCGTCGTGCGCTTCGTCACCATGATCAGCAGCGCGTCCGGCTTGCCCGGCACGATGCTCATGAAGTGGTAGGTGTTGTCCGTCGTCATCTGGATCTCTTTGATCATGTGGCGCACCTCTTCGCCGCGCTGCGCGGAGAGCATCTTCTCCACCGCCTGCACCGTCTTGCCGCGCAGCATCTCCACCGAGGCCGCCGCCACGGCGTCGAGGTAGGACTGGGTGAAGTACGGAATCGTGTGATGCACGCCGAGCAGAAGCCCCGTGTTCAGATCCACGACCGCCGCGCCCAGCGCGCCGTCCACATCCTCCACCAGATTCTTCAGGTGATCGTTCATCGCGCTCATGCGTTCCCTCCTTTGCGTTTACTTTTGTTGTTCCGCGGCCTCGCGCAGCACACGCTGCACGAGCTCCTCGAGCGAAGCCCGTGCGGGAGGCTTGTGGGATCCCACCTCGCCAGCCTCGGCCGAGCTCGCCACGATCTCGACGATCCTTTCCGCCGCCCGCCTGGCCTGGCTGAGCACCATGCCGAGGTTGATGCCGGATCTCCCCACGACGGCCAGCACCATGTTCTCGCCGGCGTGGATGAGACCGATCGTGCGCTGGGCGGATTCGATCACCACTTGCCGGCACTTGTCGTCCCCGCCGACGGCGCCGGCAAGCCCATCCCCCAACGCGAGCATCGAGGCGCTCATCGCCGAGCTGGCATCGGCCGGAATCTCGCTTCTGGCCGCGTGGGTGATGGGAAGCCCGTCCACCGTGCACAGGATCGCCGCATCCACCGCGCCCTGATCCACGAGCTCCGCAAGCAGCTCGCGGCACGGCTCCACATAGCTTGCGCTCATGCGTTCTCCTCGCCTGCGGTTTCGCCGAGCGAGCGGCCCAGCTCCTCGGCAATGCGGCGCAGCACCCCCCGAAGGCCTCGGGGTACCTTGCGCACCAGGAGCCCCAAGTAGGCCACGCGCCCGGCCACCAGCGTTTTGTAGAAGATCAGCATGCGCCCGTCCTGAAGGATCAGCGCGCTGCATACCGGCTCGCCGAAGCCGCCAGCCTCCCCGAGCCGGGTGGCCGTTTCCACCGCCATCGGGGCATAGGGGGGAAGGCCCTCCTCGGGCGTCTCGCCCGAGCACGCCATCACCAAGCCTTCCTCATTGACCGCAAGCAGCATGTCCATCGCATGCTCGCTGCGGATGGCGTCCAACGCGGCTTGCAGGCTCATCGGCGCACCCTCCCTCCCTGCGGGCGGTGAGCCGACGCTACACCCTCATCCAAGGACGGACAAGCATTTTTTCAAGATCGAAGGACTCCGCGGCCAAAGCCCCAAGCCGGGCGTGAAAACACAACCTTGCTATTCGATCTCCATCAAACACTCGTCCGGGTTGACCGCGTCGCCTTCCTGCACATGGATCGCCTTGACCACGCCGCCCACCGGCGCATGCACCGGGTTTTCCATCTTCATCGCCTCGATCGTGAGCACCACCTGACCCGCCTCCACGCGATCGCCCACCGAGACGTTGATCTTCACGATGCGCCCGGGCATCGGTGCAGTCACATCGGAGTCCTTCGTCGCCTTCGGGCGCTTCGAACCGCGCGTGGCCCGGCGCACATCGATCTTGCCCGCCTCGGCCGGCACGACCTCGGCGAGCGTCTCCACGAACACCTCTTCGAGCACGTTGTCCACGCGGATGTAGTAGGGCTTGCGGCCGTCTTCCTCGTGCCCGACGCCCTCCACCTTGATGTGATACTGCTCGCCGTGCACGACGACATTGAACTCGGTCGGCGCAAGCTGAGGGGCAGGCGCGGCAGCCTCGGCCGGGGCTTCCGCCTCCGGCTCAAGCGGCTCCGGCTTGAGTTCCCCTTTCGCGCGCTGCTCGAAGAACTCCAGCGCCACGGTCGGAAACAGCGCATAGGAAAGCACATCCTCGATGGACTGCGCCTTGTCGCCCACCTCGCGCGTGAGCCGATCGAGCTCCGGCTCCAGCAAATCCGCCGGGCGCACCGTGATCGGCGCTTCGTCCCCGAGCACCTGCTTGCGCACCTTCTCGTTGATCTTCCCCAGCGGGCGGCCATACATGCCCTTCAAATAAGCCTTCGTTTCGTTCGTCACCACCTTGTAGCGCTTGCCGGTCAGCACGTTGAGCACGGCCTGCGTGCCGACGATTTGGCTGGTGGGCGTCACCAGCGGCGGATAGCCGAAGTCGGCGCGCACATGCGGCACCTCTTCGAGCACCTCGTCCATCCGATCCAGCGCCCCTTGTTCCTTGAGCTGGTTGGCGAGGTTCGAGATCATCCCGCCCGGGATCTGATTGACGAACACGCGCGTATCCACGCCGGTGAACTCAGACTCAAAGCGCCGATACTTCTTGCGCACCTCGCGGAAATAGGCCGCGATCTCCTGCAGCAGCGCCAGATCCAGCCCGGTGTCGTATTCGGTGCCGGCAAGCGCTGCGACGATCGATTCCGTGGCCGGGTGGCTCGTGCCGCCGGCAAACGGGCTGATCGCGGTATCCAGAATGTCGCAGCCGGCGCGCACCGCTTCCCACTGCGCCATTTCGGCCACGCCCGAAGTCGCATGCGTGTGCAGATGCAAGGGCAGCGGCACCGCATCCTTGATCGCCGCCACAAGCTCCGCCGCCGCCTGCGGCGTCAGCAGCCCCGCCATGTCCTTGATCGCGATCGTATCGCAGCCCATGTCCGCAAGCCCCTTCGCCAAATCCACGAAGTGCTGCACCGTGTGCACGGGGCTTGTGGTGTAGCAGATCGCGCCTTCCGCAATCTTGCCGTTCGCCTTGACCTGCTGGATCGCGACGCGCACGTTGCGCAAGTCGTTCATCGCATCGAACACGCGAAACACATCCACGCCATTGGCCGCGGCCATGTCCACGAACTTGCGCACGACGTCGTCCGGATAGTGCCGATAGCCCAAAAGGTTCTGGCCGCGCAGCAGCATCTGGATCGGCGTGTTCGGCAGCGCCGCCTTGAGCTTGCGCAGCCGCTCCCACGGATCCTCTTTCAGATAACGCAGGCACGCGTCAAATGTCGCCCCGCCCCACGCCTCGATGGACCAAAAGCCCACTTGATCCAGCTTTTCGCAAATCGGGAGCATGTCCTCGGTGCGCATGCGCGTGGCGATCAACGACTGATGCCCGTCTCTCAGCACGAGTTCCGTGATCCTCACTTTGCGCTTCGCCATCGGATCTCTCCTTACCAGCCTGCGTGCGCCGCGATCGCCGCAGCGATCGCCACCGCGCGCGACTCCTGCGCCTCAAACGGCACGAAATCGAGAAACTCCGGATGCTGATCGAGGAATCCGGTCGTGAAATCGCCCTGCAAGAACAGCGGGTCGGCCACCAGCCTCCGGTAGAACGGGATCGTCGTGCGCACGCCGCGAATGTCGTACTCGGAAAGCGCGCGCTTGGCTCTCGCGACCAGCCGCGGCCAGTCCGGCGCCCAGACGGTGAGCTTGGCGATCATCGAATCGTAGTGCGGCGGGATCTCGTAGCCCGGATACACCGCGCCGTCCACCCGCACCCCGGGCCCGCCGGGCGAAAAGTAGCGCGTGATCCGTCCCGGCGTGGGCAGGAAGTCGTTTTTCGGATCCTCGGCGTTGATGCGGAACTCGCAGGCCACGCCATGATGCCGAATCTCTTCCTGCGCAAACGGCACCCTCTCGCCAGCCGCGATCCGGATTTGCATCTCCACAAGATCGATGCCGGTGATCGCCTCGGTGATCGGATGCTCCACCTGCAGGCGCGTGTTCATCTCCATGAAGTAGAAGCGGCGGTCGCGATCCACGAGAAACTCGACGGTGCCGGCGTTTTCGTAGCCCACCGCGCGCGCCGCGCGCACCGCGACCTCGCCCATCTCCGCGCGCAGCTTCTCATCGAGAAAGAGGCTGGGCGCGATCTCGATGAGCTTCTGATGCCGGCGCTGAATCGAGCAATCGCGCTCGAACAGGTGCACCACCTGCCCGTGCCGATCGGCGAGAATCTGAAACTCGATGTGCCGCGGCTCCACGATGCACTTTTCCAGAAACACCGCATCGTCGCCGAACGCCGCCTTCGCTTCACGGCGCACGAGCTCATAGTTCGCGCGCAGACTCTCAGCGTCGTCGCAGCGCCGGATGCCGCGCCCGCCGCCGCCGGCCGCAGCCTTCAGCATCACCGGATAGCCGAACGCATCCGCAAGCCTGAGCGCCTCATCCAGCGTCTCCACCGGCCCGTCCGAGCCGGGCACGACCGGCACATCGTGCGCCTGCATCGTGCGCCGCGCCTCGGTCTTGTCGCCCATCGCGCGGATCGCCTCCGGCCTCGGCCCGACCCAGACGAGCCCCGCATCAAGCACGGCCTCGGCAAAGTCCGCATTCTCGGAAAGAAACCCGTAGCCCGGATGCACCGCATCGGCCTTCATCTCAAGCGCAATATCCACGATGCGGTGGATGTTCAGATAGCTGCGCACCGGATCGGGGCCGATCATCACCGCCCGATCCGCCTTCTTCACATGCACTGCGTGCGCGTCGGCCTCGGAATAGATCGCCACCGTCTCGATGCCAAGTTCCTGGCAGGCGCGGATCAACCGCACCGCGCACTCGCCCCGGTTGGCGATCAACATCCGCTGAAACACAAAAGCCCCCCTTCGCCGTGCCGATGCTAACGCTTACGCCTGCGCCGTGCAGTAAAAAGCCCCCCGAAAGGGGGGCTTGCCGCGGAAGCTGCGAAGCCTTACGCCCACTGCACGTTGTAGAACTTCGCCATCTCCTCGAGCGACTTCTCCTTGCCGCGCAGCTTCGAGGCTTGGCCTGCTGCGCCGAACGCTTCATACCGCGCCTTGCAGATCTCCTTCATCGCGTTCTTCGCCGCGGTGTAGTACTTGCGCGGATCGAACTCCTTCGGATTCTCGGCGAGGAACTTGCGGATCGCGCCGGTGCTCGCAAGCCGCAGGTCCGTGTCGATGTTGACCTTGCGCACGCCGTTCTTGATGCCCTCGACGATGCTCTCCACCGGCACGCCGTAGGTCTGGCCGAGATCGCCGCCGTAGTTGTTGATGATCTCCAGCCACTCCTGCGGCACGCTGGACGAGCCGTGCATCACGAGATGCGTGTTCGGGATCTTCGCGTGGATCTCGCGGATGCGATCGATCGCGAGAATGTCGCCGGTCGGCGGGCGCGTGAACTTGTAGGCGCCGTGGCTCGTGCCGATCGCAACCGCCAGCGCATCCACGCCCGTCTGCTCCACGAAGTCCTTGGCCTGATCCGGATCGGTGAGCAGCTGCTCCTTAGAGAGCTTTCCGGCCGCGCCCACGCCGTCCTCCTCGCCGGCCTCGCCGGTCTCAAGCGAGCCCAAGCAGCCGAGCTCGCCCTCCACCGACACGCCGCACGAATGCGCCATCTGCACGACCTTGCGCGTGACTTCCACGTTATACTCGTAGGTGGACGGCGTCTTCATGTCCGGCATCAACGAGCCATCCATCATCACCGAGGTAAAGCCCAACTGGATCGAGCGCAGGCACACGCCCGGATCGGCGCCGTGATCCTGATGCACGCAGATCGGAATGTGCGGCCAGCGCTTCGCCGCCGCGTCCATCAGCGCCTTCAGGAACTCCGCGCCAGCGTATTTGCGCGCGCCCGCCGAGGCCTGCACGATCACCGGCGCATCCACCTCGTCGGCCGCCTCCATGATCGCGTGCATCTGCTCCATGTTGTTCACGTTGAACGCGGGCATGCCGTAGTCGTTTTCGGCTGCGTGATCGAGCAGCTGCCGCAATGTGATGAACGCCATCGTCTCCCTCCCTTGGTTTTTTTTCAGCCGCCGAGTTTGGCGGCGGCGTCAGCGGCGCGCAAGCGCGCTCAAGCCTCGCCTGCGCGCACGATCTTGAGCGCGTTCGTGGATCCGGCCTGCCCCATCGGCG
>CAZTLD010000066.1:0-5920 GCA_964614395.1 uncultured Zetaproteobacteria bacterium | reverse complement strand
TTCTCGTCGTGGAGCAGCAAGGCATGTGGTGGGCGAGCGTCTATGCGCCGAACGGCCAGGCGCCGGGCACGGACAAGTATGCCTACAAGCTTCGCTGGTTTGCTGCGTTTGCCGACTGGGTGCGGCAAGCGTTTCCGCCGCGGGCCGCGCTTTTGGGCGACTTCAATGTCGCGCCCACCGATCGGGATGTGCACGATCCGAAGCGCTGGGAAGGGAAGATCTTGTGCTCGCCGCCGGAGCGGGATGCGTTCCGCAGGCTGTGCGAGGCGGGGGAGCTTGTGGATGCGGTGCGGGCGGTGGAGCCGGAAGCGCCGATGTTCACTTGGTGGGACTATCGGCTGCGGGCGTTTGCGCGCGGCTGGGGGCTGCGCATTGATCATGTGCTCGTGCGGGGGCTTGAGCCTGTGGCGGCCGAAGTGCTGGTCGCCTATCGCGCCAAGGAGCGTCCCTCGGATCACGCGCCGCTCAAGGTAGTGTTGAAGGAGGCGTGATGCGGTTTTCGCGCTCGGAGATCGTGGTCAGAACCCCAGGACGAGGGCTTTGGGAGATCACGGGGAAGGTGCGGGCCGAGGTGCGGGCTACTGGCATCGCGGAAGGGGTTGCGCATTTGTTTGTGCTGCACACGAGCTGCTCGCTGTGCATTCAGGAAAACGCCGATCCGAGCGTCGTAGCGGATTTGCTGGACTTTCTCGCCCGCGTCGCACCGGACGGCGATCCCCGCTACCGGCACAGCCTCGAAGGGCCGGACGACATGCCCGCGCACATCCGTTCGATGCTCACCGGCGTGGATCTGCTCGTGCCGGTGGCAGAAGGCGATCTCAAGCTGGGCACCTGGCAGGGGATTTACCTTGCCGAGCACCGCACGCGCCCGCACACGCGCCGGATTGTGCTTTCGGTCTGGGGCGCGTAGCGTGAAACGAAAGGCGCCGGTAGAGTGCGCCGCAAACCCTTGGGACGGTGAGCGTTGATGCTGCAGTCGCTTTTTGGCTTGTTTTCCCGCGACATCGCGATTGATCTCGGCACGGCCAACACGCTGATCTATGTGCGCGGCGAGGGGATCGTGCTGAATGAACCCTCGGTCGTCGCGATCCAAAAGACGCACTACCGCGGCGAAAAGCCGAAGGTGCTGGCCGTGGGCGCCGAGGCGAAAAGGATGCTCGGGCGCACGCCCGAGGCGATCCAAGCGATGCGTCCGCTCAAAGACGGCGTGATCGCCGACTTCGAGGCGGCCGAGGAGATGATCAAGCAGTTCATCCGCCGCGTGCACAATCGCCGCTGGGGCGTGGCGCCGCGCGTCGTCATTTGCGCGCCCTATGGGGCCACCCAAGTCGAGCGCCGCTCGATTCGGGATGCGGCGTTTGCCGCCGGCGCGCGCGAGGTGTATTTGATCGAAGAGCCGATGGCGGCGGCGATCGGGGCGGGGCTTCCGGTGACCGAGGCCTCGGGCTCGATGGTCGTGGACATCGGCGGCGGCACGACCGAAATCGCCGTGATCAGCTACGGCGGCATCGTCTATTCGCAGTCGGTGCGCGTCGGCGGCGACCGCATGGATCAGGCGATCATCCAGCACCTGCATCGCAAGTACAACCTGCGCATCGGCGAGGCGACGGCCGAGCGCATCAAGATGGAACTGGGATGCGCGTTCCCGCAAAAAGAGCGGCGCGAGATGGAGGTCAAAGGCCACGACATGATCAACGGCGTGCCGAAGGCGATCCGGCTGGACGACAACGACATTCTGGAAGCGCTTGGGGACACGGTGAACGAGATCGTGGAAAGCGTGCGCGCTTGCCTGCGCAATACGCCGCCCGAGATGTGCGCCGACATTGCTGACAAGGGGATCATGCTTACCGGCGGCGGCGCGTTGCTTCGAGGGTTGGATCAGCTGCTGCGCGAGGAGACGGGCGTGCCGGTCACGGTGGCCGATCATCCGCTTGAGTGCGTCGTGCTCGGCTGCGGGCGCGTGCTCGACGAGATCGACAAGCTCAAGGGCGTTCTCTCCACCGAATGAACGCGCGCCGGCCGCAGCGGCGCTGGGGCTGGGCGGTGGCGCTGCTGGCGGCTGCGCTGGTGCTGGCGAATCCTTCCCGCACATTGCTGGTGGCGGCCGCACTCGGCGATGCGCTGCGCGCGCCGGTGCGCGCGCTCGAACATTTACGCTTGTGGTTTGCGGAGCGAAAGGCGCTGGTCGCAGAACTCGAGGCGCTGAGACGGTCGCTTGCCGCCGAGCGGGCGCGGCGGCAGCGCGAGCGGGTTCTGGCCACGAGCCTCCGTGCGTTTGCGGCGATGGATCAAGCGGTGCGGGCGCTTGCTCGCGACTGGGCCGTGGCGCGCGTGATCGGCAGCACGCCGGAGGCGATGAGCCGCCGCATTGTGCTTGCGGTGGAGGCCGCGCCCAACGATCCCGTGGTCGCCGAGGAGGGATTGGTGGGGCTTGTGGATGCCGCAGCGCATGGCCGGGCCGTGGTGCGCACGTTGTTCGACGCCTCGCTGATGGTGTTGGTGACGGATGAGCGGCGAAGGCTCCCGCTCGCCGTGCAAGGCCGCGGCGATCGGTTGATCGTGCGCTTCGTGCCGCGCGATGCGCCGCTCCGGCCGGGGGATGTGCTCTACACCTCGGGCGCGGGAGGCGTGTTCCCGCCGGGGATTCCAGTGGCGCGCGTGGTGTCGGTGGCGCCGCGCCCGGGTGCGCTGGTGATGGATGTGCAGGCCGAGCCGGTGGCGGAGTGGCGCACGAAGGCGTTCCTCGCCGTGATTCGGCGATGAAGCGGGCGCTGGCGCTTTTCGCCGTGGGCGTGGCTGGGGCGGCGGTGAACCTGTGGCCCGGTGCGCATCCAGGCCCCTTGTGGCCGCAGGGGATCGCGGTCGGGGCGGTGCTGGCGCGCCGAGACGCTTGGCGGTGGGCGCTGCCGCTTGCGGCGGTGGGCGATGCGGCGCTGCTGCGCGGCGTGCCGCTGGCCACGGGCTTGGTGCTGGCGGCGCTGGTGCTGCCGTGGATCGATGCGCGGCTTGGGGCTTCGCTTGCGCAGCGCATGCCGTGGCCTTTGACGCTGGCATTGGGGCTTGGGCTCGTTGGCTTGGGCTGGGCGCAGGCGCTGGCCACCGGCGCGCTCAGCGTTTGGGCTTGGTGGTGGTTGGGTGAACGGCGATAGCCCGCGCGCGCGTTTCGTCTATCGCCTGAAGCTCGCCCGCGTGGCGTTGGTGGTGGCCTTCGCCGTGCTGCTGGCGCGGATGCTCGAGCTGCAGTGGATCGAGCATCGTCGCTACGCGCTGCAGGCCGAGCGCAACCGCATCCACATCGTGCCGATCCCGCCGGTGCGCGGCGAGATCACCGATCGCCAAGGGCGAGGGCTTGCCGTGAACCGCTTGGCCTATCGGGTGACGCTCACGCGCGAGCTGGCCGAGGACTGGGAAGCGACCTTGACGCGCGTGGCGGCGCTGCTCGGTTGGGACGATGTGCGCACTGCGAAGGTGCGCGCGCGCATCGCCCGCACGCGCCCTGACCGGCCGGCGCTCGTCGCCGACCGGCTGCGCTGGGAGGACGTCGCGCCGGTGGCTGCACGGCTGCATCGGCTGACCGGCGTGGACATCGAAGTCGGCGCGTTCCGCTTTTACCCCTACGGGCCGATGGCCGCCCACTGGGTGGGGTATCTTTCGCTCGCCGGAGCGGAGGACATCGCCCGCGGGGCGCTTCCCACCGAGTATGTCGGGCGAAGCGGCGCCGAGCGCGTGTTCGAGGCGACGCTGCGCGGCGAACCGGGTTGGCGCGAGGAGGAGGTGGATGCGCGCGGGCGGCGCGTGGCGGTGGTGCGCGTGCACCCGCCCACGCCCGGAAAAGCGGTGAGGCTGGCGCTGGATCTGGACGTGCAGCGCGCGGCGTGGCGGGCGCTGGGTGGGCGTGCGGGCGCGGTCGTGGTGATGGATGTGCGCACCGGCGAGGTGATCGCGGCGGTGTCCAGCCCGTCCTTCGATCCGAACCGGTTCGTGCGCGGTTGGAAGCCGGAAGATTGGCAGGCGGTGCTGCGCGATCCGCAAAGGCCGCTTTTGAACCGCGTCTATCAAGGGGCGTATCCGCCGGCCTCGACATTTAAGCTCATCGTCGCAGCAGCGGCGCTGCGCGCGCGCCTGCCGATGGTGAAAGAGAAAGTCCAGTGCACGGGGCATCTTGAGCTTCCGGACCGGGAGCTCAACTGCTGGAAGGAGCAAGGCCACGGCTGGATCGACCTGCACGAGGCGATCGTCGAATCCTGCGATGTCTATTTTTATCTGCTCGGCGATGCGCTGGGGATGGCGCGCATCGCCAAGGAAGCCTTCCGCTGGGGGTTGGGGCACCCCACGGGGCTTCCGATGGCCGGCGAAGCCACGGGTTACGTGCCCGACGCCACGCGTCGGCGCTGGTTCCGCGGCGAGACGATGATCGCGGCGATCGGCCAGGGAGCGGTGTCCGCCACGCCGTTGCAGATGGCGCGCGTGGCTGCGGCGATCGCCAACGGCGGCAAGCTTTTGATGCCGAAACTCGTGGCTCGCGCGCAGCCCGAAATGGCGGCTGAAATCGATCTGCCGTTGGAGGACTGGCAACTGTTGCGGCAGGCGATGCGCGCGGTCGTCGCCTCGCCGCGCGGCACCGCCTTTGCCGCCTTCCGGGGGGTGCCGTGGGCCGTGGCTGGCAAGACCGGCACGGCGCAGGTCGTGCGCGCCGATCCCGAGCGTGGCGAGGCGCCGGAGGATCACGCGTGGTTCATCGGCTTTGCCCCGTATGAAGCGCCGCGCTATGCGTTTGCCGTGTTCGTCGAGCACGGCGGGCATGGCGGCTCGGCGGCTGCGCCCATTGCGGCGGAGGTGGTGCGTGCGCTGATGAAGGAGGAGGGGCGATGAAGCGGTGGGGGCTGGATGGGCCGATCGTGATCGTGGTGCTGCTCATCGGCGCGCTGGGACTGGCCACGCTCTATTCAGCGGTGCACACGGGCGACTCCGGTCCATTCGTCCGCCAGGTGTTGTTCTGGGGGCTGGGATGGGTTGCGATGCTGATCGCGGCCAACCTTCCGCTGCGGGTGTGGGCGCATCTCGCCTGGCCGGCCTATGGGGCGGCGCTGGTGTTGCTTGCGCTGGTGCCGTGGTTCGGTGCGGTGCACATGGGCGCGCGGCGCTGGCTGGAGCTGGGGCCGGTGGCGCTGCAGCCGTCGGAGCTGATGAAGTGGGCGCTCGTGCTGGCGCTCGCGCACTGGTATGCGCTGCGCGAGCCGCGCGACTGGACTGCGATCGGGGTGGGCGCGGCGATGACCGCAGCCCCATACCTGCTCATTGCGATTCAGCCTGATCTCGGTACGGCGCTGATCGTGGCGATGCTGGGGGTGGCGATGCTCGTCGCCGCAGGGCTGCGCTGGCGGTGGATCGTCGGGATGGCGATGCTGGCCGTTGTGGCCGCGCCGCTTGTTTGGCGCTTTGCGCTGCACGACTACCAGCGCGAGCGGGTGCTGGTGTTTTTGAATCCGGAGCGCGATCCGCTCGGTGCGGGCTACCACCTGATCCAGTCGAAGATCGCGATCGGCTCGGGCGGGCTTTTCGGCAAGGGCTGGCTTGCCGGCACGCAGGCGCACCTGCATTTTCTGCCCGAGCAGCATACCGACTTCATCTTCGCCGTGCTGGCCGAGGAAGGGGGATTTGTCGCGGCGCTGCTGCTCGTTGCGCTTTACGCGACGCTCTTGCTCCGGCTTCTGTTCATTGCCGAGCGCGCGTCCACCCGCTTTGGGGCGCTTGTCGTGTTCGGCATCGCCACGATGCTGTTCGTCAATGCTTTCGTGAATCTTGCGATGACGATGGGGCTCGTGCCGGTCGTTGGGGTGCCGCTGCCGCTCGTGTCTTACGGCGGTTCTTCGCTCGTTTCCACGTTGGCCGCGCTGGGGATTGCGATGCGTGTCAGCGT
>CAZTLD010000065.1:0-6039 GCA_964614395.1 uncultured Zetaproteobacteria bacterium | reverse complement strand
GGCGCCTCGCGCCAGGCCGTGTCTTCTTGCGCGCGCGCGGCCTTCGCGCCCTCGTCGCGGTAGCGCTCGGCCACGGCCAAGAGACGCTCCGCGGCATCGGGCCTGCGGCACAGGATCGCGTCCTCCACCGCCTCGCGCAGGTCTTCGGGGAGCTCCTCATACACCGCAAGCTGACCGGCGTTGACGATGCCCATGTCCATGCCGGCGCGGATCGCGTGGTAAAGGAACACCGCGTGGATCGCCTCGCGCACGGTGTTGTTGCCGCGGAAGCTGAACGAGACATTGGACACGCCGCCCGACACCCGCACGCCGGGAAGGTTTTCCTTGATCCACGCCACCGCCCGGATGAAGTCGAGCGCATAGCGGTCGTGCTCGGGGATGCCGGTCGCGATCGCGAAGATGTTCGGGTCGAAGATGATGTCCTCGGCGGGAAAACCGATGCCCATCAGAAGATCGTAGGCGCGCTGGCAGATCTCGATCTTGCGCTCGAAGGTATCGGCCTGCCCTTGCTCGTCGAACGCCATCACGACGATCGCCGCGCCGTAGTCGCGGCAGGCGCGCGCCTGCTCCAAGAACGGCTTTTCGCCCTCCTTGAGCGAAAGCGAGTTGACAACACCCTTGCCCTGGATGTTTTTAAGCCCCGCCTCCAAGATCTCCCATTTGGACGAGTCCACCATGATCGGCACGCGCGCGATCTCGGGCTCGGCGGCGATCAGGCGCAAAAAGCGCGTCATCGCCGCCACGCCGTCGAGCATCGCGTCGTCCATGTTGACATCGAGCATCTGCGCGCCGTTCTCCACCTGGATGCGGCAGATCTCGACCGCCTCTTCAAAGCGCCCTTCGAGGATCAGGCGCTTGAAGCGCGCGGAACCTGCGACATTCGCGCGCTCGCCGATGTTCACGAACAGCGAATCCGGCCCGATGTGCAGCGGCTCCAGCCCCGCAAGGCGCGTGATCCCCTTCTCCACCTTCGGAAGTCGGGGCTTGATCCCTGCCACCGCCTCGCGAATCGCGCGGATGTGCGCCGGCGTCGTGCCACAGCAGCCGCCGACGATGTTGACCCAGCCGGCCTCAGCCCAGCTTTGGATTTCGCCGGCGACCGACTCCGGCGTTTCGTCGTAGCCGCCGAACGCATTGGGAAGCCCCGCGTTCGGATGCGCAGAGACGAAACACAGCGCGGTATCGGCCAACTCCTCCACGAACGGGCGCAGCTCCTTCGGCCCCAGCGCGCAGTTGAGCCCGACGGAAAGAGGCTGGGCGTGCATCACCGAATCGTAGAACGCGGTCGGCGTCTGCCCGGAAAGGGTACGCCCGGAGGCGTCGGTGATCGTGCCGCTGATCATGATCGGCAGCCGCGCCCCCAGCCTGCGAAACAGCCGCTTGAGCGCGAAGATCGCGGCCTTCGCGTTGAGCGTGTCGAACACCGTCTCGATCAGGATCAGATCGGCGCCGCCCTCAATCAGCCCAAGCGCCGCCTCTTCGTAGGCCGCAGCCAACGCATCGAAGTCCACATCGCGGTAGCCGGGATCCTCCACCTTCGGGCTGATCGAGGCGGTGCGGTTCGTCGGCCCCAGCACCCCTGCCACGAAGCGCGGCCGGCCGTCTTTCTCCGCCCACCGATCGGCCACGCGCCGCGCGATGCGTGCCCCCTCTCGGTTGAGCTCGCGGGCGAGCTCCTCCATCCGGTAGTCAGAAAGGGAAATGCGGTTCGCGTTGAACGTGTTCGTTTCAAGAATGTCCGCGCCCGCGGCGAGATACTGCTCGTGGATGTCGGCGATCAGCTCCGGCCGGGTGAGGTTGAGCAGATCGTTGTTGCCTTTGAGCTCCACCGGCCAGTCGGCGAAGCGCGCGCCGCGGTAATCGTCTTCATCCAGCCCCGCCTGCTGGATCATCGTGCCCATCGCGCCGTCCAGCAGCACGATGCGCTCGGAAAGCAGCTTCTTGAGCGCGTCGGCGCGCGCAAGCTGGCGGCTTAGGTCCATCAAAACCGCCGTTCGACCGAGCGCTCGGCAAGCGCCACGAGCAGCGCCCCCGCCTCGGCGGGGATTTCCGGCAACGCCTCCACCGCCCGCCGCGCAGCCTCGCGAGCGCGATCCAGCGTGCGCTTCACGCCTTCGGCGCTTTGCACGCGTGCGCACACCCACGCGCGCTCGTCCTCGTCCGCATAGCCCCCGCGCGCGGCGATCGCGCGCACGCGCTCGCCAAGCTCCGCATCCTGCTGCATCGCGAGAATCAGCGGCATCGTGATCCGGCCTTCGCCGAGATCGTGCGCGGCGGGCTTACCCAACGCATCCGCGCTGGCCGCGTAATCGAGCGCGTCGTCCACGAGCTGGAACGCCACCCCCAGCCACAGCCCGTATTCGGCCAGCCGATCGGCAAGCTCCGCGCGGCCGGCGGCGAGCGCCCCCAGCGCGCCGGCCGCTTCGAACAGCACCGCGGTCTTGCGCCGGATCACCTCCATCGCCCGCGCCTCGTCCATCTCAGCGTCGAACGCGTGCGCAAGCTCCATCACCTCGCCCTCGGCGAGCAGGTTCGTCGCCCGCGCCATGCGCGCGAGCACCTTCGCATCGCCGTCGGCCACCAAAAGCTCGAACGCGCGCGAAAACAGAAAGTCCCCCACCAGGACGCTGGCCTCGTTCCCCCACACGCCGTTGGCACTCGGCGCGCCGCGCCGCATCTCGGCCATGTCCACGACATCGTCGTGCAAGAGACTTGCCGTGTGGATGAACTCGATCGCCACCGCCAGCGGCACCGCGCGCTTCGGATCCGCGCCGCCCGCCGCGCGCGCGGCCAGAAGCAACAGCAATGGGCGCATGCGCTTGCCGCCCGCCTCGATGATGTAGCGCCCGATCGTCGGTATCATCTCGACGTCGGACGCGAGGCTTTCCACGATGCAGCGATCCACGGCCTGCATCTCGTCGCGCACGAGCGCCTGCGCGCGCGCCAGCACCTCGGCGAAGCTTTCCGGCATGGGCGGGCATCGTAGGGGATACGCGCGCATCGTCAACCGAAAACGGCGAGGCTAGCGTTGCTCGGATGATGGAGGTGGTGCTGGCATCGCAATCTCCCCGGCGGCGGATGTTGCTTGAGGCTGCAGGATTCCGCGTGCGCCAGCAACCGGTGGAGATCGAAGAAACGATCCTAGATGGAGAAACACCGGAAGCGGCGGCAAGAAGGCTGGCCGTCGCAAAGGCCGAGGCCGCGCCCGCCACAAACCTTCCCGTGATCGCGGCCGACACGCTCGTCGCCATCTCCGGCCGCATCCTCGGCAAGCCCCGGGATCTCGCCGACGCGGAGGCGATGCTGAAAACGCTTTTCGGGCGCACGCACACCGTGATCACGGGGGTCGCCGTGCGGCGGGGCACGCAGCTTCGTGCCTCCGTCGTGCGCACGCAAGTGAGGATGCGCACGCCCTCCGACGAAGAGCTGCGCGCGTATCTCGCGCACAACGCGGTGCTCGACAAGGCCGGCGCCTACGCGATTCAGGAGGGGGCGGCAAGCTTCGTCGTCGGCGTTAGAGGGCCGCTCGACAATGTGATCGGCCTTCCGGTGGCCTGCGTGCGGGAGCTTTTGCGATGAGCGTGCATGTGGAAGCGGAGTTGCTCGTGAACGCCGCGCCCTATGAGACGCGTGTGGCGCGCGTGGAAAACGGGCGCGTGGAGGAGCTTTACATCGAGCGCGTGCGCGGCATCCGCGGCAACATCTACAAGGGACGCGTGGTGCGCGTCGTGCCGGGGATTCAGGCCGCGTTCGTCGAGATCGGCCTTGAGCGCGCAGGCTTCCTCTATGCGGGCGACATCCTGCGTCCGTCCGCAGTCGAAGAAGAGGAGGAGGAGGAACTCGCGCCGAATGGGCTTCCGCCGATCACGAGCCTCGTCGAAGAGGGCCAAGAGCTGCTCGTGCAGGTCGCGCGCGAGCCGATCGGCGGCAAAGGACCAAGGCTCACCACGCAGATCGGGCTTCCGGGGCGCTATTTGGTGTTGCTTCCGAACAATCCGCGCATCGCGATCGCGAAGCGCCTGGAGGACGCCGAAGAGATCGCGCGCCTGCGCGCGATCGCCGAAGCAATCCGGCCGGAGAACCACGGGCTGATCGTGCGCACGGTGGCCCACGGCCGCAGCGAGGAAGAACTCAAGCGCGATCTTGCGTTTCTGTTGCGCATCTGGGGAGACATCGCGCAGCGCGCGCGCCATGCAGTGCCGGGATCGCTGCTCTACAAGGACTTGGACCTTCCGCTCAAGGTGATGCGCGATTATGTGGACGATCGCGTCGTGCGCATCCATGTGGACTCGCGCGAAACCTACGAGCGCATGCTTCGCTTCGCCGAGCGCTTCATGCCCGAGGTCAAGTCCCGCATCTTCTACTATCCGGGCGAGCGGCCGATCTTTTCGCTGTATGGCGTGGAGGAGGAAATCGCGCGCGCGCTTCTTCCCCGCGTGCCGCTGCGCTCGGGCGGATGCCTCGTGATCGAGCAAACGGAAGCGCTGGTTGCGATTGATGTCAACAGCGGCACGAAAAGCGCGACCAAGAACCTTGAAGAGACGGGCTTCAAGACCAACCTCGAGGCGGTGCAGGAGATCGTGCACCAGATTCGGCTGCGCAACCTGGGCGGCATCATCATCATCGATTTCATCGACATGAAGCAGGAAGAGCATCGCAAACGGGTGCTGGAGGCGCTGGAGCAGGCGCTGGCGCGGGATCACGCGCACACCGAAATCGTGCAGTTCTCGCCGTTGGGGCTGGTGGAGATGACGCGCAAACGCACGCGCGATACGCTCGCCCGCACGTTGCTTGCCTCCTGCCCCACCTGCCGCGGCTCCGGCATGGTGAAAAGCCTGGAAACCGTCTGCCATGAGATCTTCCGCGAGCTCGTCGCGGAGGCGCGCGCCTATCCGTGCTCGGCGCTCACCGTGCAGGCGCATCCGGAGGTGATCCGGCGCATGCAGGGCGAGGAGGCCGCCTATGTCGCGCAGATCGAGCGCTTCCTGAAAAAGCCGATCCGGTTCGAGCCGAACCCGGAGCTTGCGATAGATGCCTTCGAGGTGATGCTCAACTGACGCTGCGCCTTTACGTGCACATCCCGTTTTGCGTGCGCAAGTGCCCCTATTGCGACTTCAACTCGCACGTGCGCCGGCGCATTGATTGGGCACGTTTTACTTGCGCGCTTCTGGCCGAGCTGGAGGCGCAGGCCGAGCGGTGGGCGCTTTCGGGGAGAAGGTTGGCTTCCGTCTTCTTCGGCGGCGGCACGCCTTCGCTTGCCCCGCCGGAGCTGATCCGCGCGGTGCTTATCCGAGCGCAAGCGCTGTTTCCGCCGTTGGGAACGCTGGAAGTGACGCTGGAGGCAAACCCTGGCGCTTCCGATGCCGCGCGCTTTGCTGCCTATCGCGAAGCGGGCGTGAACAGACTCTCCATCGGCGTGCAAAGCTTTTCCGATGCGCGGCTTCAGAGGCTGGGGCGCATCCATACCACACGCGATGCGCATCGGGCGATCGAGGCTGCGCGCCGCGCGGGCTTTGAGAACCTCAATCTTGATCTGATCTATGCGCTCTCCGGCGAAACGCTCGCAGACTGGGAAAAGGAACTGAACGAGGCGCTCGCGCATGCGCCGGAGCATCTGAGCTGCTATCAGCTCACGATCGAGCCGGGCACGCCGTTTTTCGCGCAGCAGGTGCCGGTGCTCGACGAAGGCGAAGCCGCCGAGCGTTTCCTGTGGACGCGCGCGTGGCTTGCCGAGCGAGGGCTTTTCGCCTACGAGGTCTCCAACCACGCCCGCCCCGGTCACATTTGCGCGCACAACGACGGCTACTGGCGCTACGACGACTATCTCGGGATCGGTCCCGGCGCCGCCTCCAAGCTCGACCGCGCAGACGGAGGCGCATGGCGCTGGCGCAACCTCAAACACCCGGAGCGCTATGTGGATGCCGTGCTGCAGCGCGGCGATCCCACGGCCGAACGGGAGGCGCTCGATCCAGAGATGGCCGCGCGCGAGGCGGCGTGGCTCGGGCTTCGCCGCACGCAAGGAGTGCCCGTGGCGCGCTT
>CAZTLD010000064.1:0-6286 GCA_964614395.1 uncultured Zetaproteobacteria bacterium | reverse complement strand
CGCCACTGCGTGCGCGTGATCTGCGCGGAAATGTCAAGCTCCGCGCCGGAGGCCAACGGCTTGTGCCAACTTGCGCCCGCGCTCAAGCTCTGCGTGCGCGTGGGCTGGAAGATGCTTGTCGTCGGCGGGCGGTCTTCGCCTGCGCGGGCGAAGCCCTGCAGGCGGCTGGCCAGCGTTTCCTCGACCAGTCTTTCGCGGATCTCGGCCTGCTTGAGCGCAAGCCGCTGGGCGGCGATCTCCGGCGCGTGCTGGGCGGCTTGGGCGGCGGCGTCGGCCAAGCCCGCAGCACTGGCGCGGGCGGCGGCAAAAAGCGCCGCGGCCACGACCCAGGCCCGCGCGCGCATCAAACGCGCTCGACGAATTCGCCGGTTTCGGTGTTGACGCGAATCTTGTCGCCGGGCTTGATGTAGGGCGGCACCTTGATCGTTACGCCCGTCTCCAGCTTTGCGGGCTTGTAGGAGCCGGTCGCGGTCTGGCCTTTCACGACGCTTTCGCACTCGACGACGGTGAGATCCACCGTCGGCGGAAGCTGCACGTTGAGCGGCTGATCCCCGTGGAACTCGACGATCACCTCGGTGTTCGGCAGAAGATAGGGAAGGGCGTGCTCCACGAAGTCGCGCGGCAGCGCCACCTGCTCGTAGGTCTCCTGATCCATGAAGTAGAACATCTCGCCGTCGTCGTAGAGGAACTGCATCGGGCGCTGCGTGAGCACCACCCGCTCCACGCGCTCGGTGGAGTTGAAGCGCACGTTCTTCTTCGTGCCGTCGGTGATGTTGCGCATCTCCACCTGCATGCAGGCCACCCCCTTGCCGGGTGTGACATGCGTGGCCTTGAGCACCCGCCAGAGCTTGCCCTCCACTTCCAGCACCTGGCCGGGGCGAATCTGGGTCGCCTGAATCTTCATGCTTCGCTCCTTGGCTTGCAGGATGGGCGCAAGGTTAGCCCGAGCGCGGCGCTCGGGTAAAGGCTAGGCGGGCTTGCAGTTTCTCAGGTGCGTGTCGATGCGCAGGATGTGATTCTTCAGCCAGCTCAGCAGGAAGTTGTGCAGTTGTTCCAAGAGCTCGCGGTTTGCGCCCTCGGCATCGAAGCGCGCGCGGAAGCGCTGGTAGGCCTCCACCAGCTTTTCGTGCTGCTCCTTGTTCTTGGCCGCGACCGGGCAGTTGCGCCGGCGCATGCAGATCTCTTCGTAGCAGAAGTGCGTGCGGGTATAAAGCCCGAGGAAGTCGAGAAAGCGCTTGAGGTATTTGTCCGAGACGTCTTGGTCTGCGATGTGCTTTTCCAGATCGGCGATGTACTGAAACAGTTGCTTGTGCTGCGCGTCGATCTCGGGATCGCCGGTCGCGTATTCTTCCGTCCACTGCACCGTCATCCGCCGCCTCCTGTCCGCGCCTAAGCTTACGAGGGTGCCTTGCGCATTGTCCACTAGCCGGAGAGCGCATCGAGGTCAATGCCGCTGATCGTGCTGGAGATGTCCTTGCCGGCGATCTTGCGCACCGCATCGAGCGCGTGCTGCAGCTTGCGCTGAATGCGCGCATACAGCGCATAGCGGAACTCCGGATACCGCTCGCTCCACGCGCGCACCATCTCGGCCGGAATCGCCAAAAGCCGCATCGGCGTGCGCGCGATGATCGTCGCCGCCTGGGGCTTGCCGAACAGCGCGGAGATCTCGCCGAACTCGTCGCCATCCGACAGCCGCGCGAACACGATCCGCTGCCCCGGGCGCGCGGGGTGCCGCATCGAGGCCTCCGCTTCACCCGAGAGGATCAGATACACGGCTTCATCGCCCATGCCGCCTTCCTCGGTGAGCGTCGCGCCAGCCGGTGCGTGCAGCACCGCGGCGTTGAACAGCGCCACTTCCCGCACCGCCATCGGGAGCTTGGAAAAGACGGGGCTGATGGCGATGGCCGTGGCCGCCTTGCGCCGGTCGGAAAGCTGCGCAAGTCCCCGCCGGAAGCGCGGATGCGCGGCGAGGATCTCTTGGGCGACTTCTCTCGGCACCAGATAAAGCGTGCAGGCCTCTACCGTGCGCACCTCGGCGGCTGCCGGCGCATCATCGAGGATCGAGCCCTCGCCGAAGATCTCGCCAGGCGTCAGGGTGGCCACCTCAAAGACCTCGCTTCCCATGCGCTTGGCCACGCGCAACAGGCCTCGTGCGACGAAAAACAACCCTTCGGCCATTTCGCCTTCGGCAAGCGCCGGCACGTCGGCGGCGAGCATCCGCTCTTCGGCCGCCCGCACGAGCTTTTCGCGCGCATCCTCGTCCAGCAGCGCGAGCAGCGGAAAATGCTGCGCGTCCAGCGGAAGCACCTCTTGCGCCATCGCAGGGATTATGGAACCCCCGATGCGCCAAGGCAACGAAGCCCCTAGCGTGCGCGCGATGCCGGAGCTGCCTGAAGTGGAGACGATCCGACGGGGGCTGCAAGACCATCTCGTCGGACGAAGGCTTATGGATGTGCGCATCCATCGGCGGGATCTGCGCGTTGCTCTGCCGCCGCTGGAGGCCGAGCGAGGGCAAAGGCTGCTTGCGCTTGCGCGACGCGGAAAGTTTTTGATCTGGCAGTGGGAGAAGGCGGCGTGGATTCAGCATCTGGGGATGACCGGCTACTGGCGCGTGGCGCGTGGTGCGGTGGCTCCAGCGCCGCACCAACACCTTGAGCTATGGTTTCACCGGATCGCTTGCGGCTACCACGATCCGCGCCGCTTCGGTTGGATCGAGCGCTGGTCGGGGGCGTGGACGCAGCATCCGAAGATCGCGACCCTAGGGCCGGAACCCTTCGTGCCGGATCTGGCCGATCATCTCAAGCGGGCGCTCGCCCGAAGCCGCGCGCCGATCAAGGCCAAGCTCATGGATCAGCGCGTGCTTGCGGGGCTTGGCAACATCTATGCGAACGAGGCGTGCTTCCGCGCGCGCATCCATCCCGCCCGCAGGGCACACACGCTTGATGAAGCCGCAATCAAGGCCTTGGCGAAGGCGATCCAGGCGGTGCTTGCCGAGGCGATCGAAGCCGGCGGCTCCACGATCCGCGACTTCGTGAGCGCCGAAGGCCGCCCCGGCTACTTCGCGCACCGGTTTGCCGTTTACGGGCGCGCGGGGCTTCCGTGCCCCGTGTGCCAAACCCCGATCGCGCGCACGCGCACAGGCGGGCGGAGCACCTTCCTCTGCCCGCGCTGCCAGCGCTAGCCGGCCAGCCGCTGCGCAAGCGCTCTGAGTTTTTCGCTGATCTCCACCGGATAGGCGGGGGCTTGCTCGAGCGTGCGCAGCGCCTCGGGAAGCTGCGCAAGGCGCGCGCGCACGGCATCGCGAATCGCCGCCGCCGGCCGCGGCGGATCCAGAAGCTCGCCCTTGCGCATCACCGGGCGCAAAAGCGGCCGCGCGCCCTCGATCGTTTCATCGGCGCAGCTCACCAGATCGCGCACGAAGCGCTCACCCTCAAAAAAGCGCCAAACCTGCTTCGTGCCCGGAAGGGTGGCCTTGCCGGCGCTCTTTTTGAACACGGGCCGCCCGCCGACCTCTTGGAGCTTGTACGCGCAGTCCAGATACGGCGCATCGGCGCTGGTGGTGAGCTTCGTGCCCACGCCGAAGCCGTCGATCGGCGCGCCTACGCCAAAAAGCTCGTCAATCGCATATTCATCAAGGTTGCCGCTCGCGAAAATCGTGACCTTCTCCAATCCGGCCGCATCCAGCATCCGCCGCGCCTCGCGCGCAAGCCCCGCGAGATCCCCGGAGTCAATCCGGATCCCGCGCACCGGCACGCCCGCCTTCGCAAGCGCGATCGCCGTGTCCACGCCGGCGAGCGTGTCGTAGGTGTCCACGAGCAGCACCGCGTTCTTCGGCCAAGTCTCGGCGAAGGCGCGAAACGCCTCCCGTTCGTTTGCGAACGACTGCACGAAGCTGTGCGCCATCGTGCCGAAGATCGGCACGCCGTCGCGCATGCCGGCCTCGACGTTGGACGTGCCGTCCAGCCCCCCGATGTAGGCCGCGCGCGCGGCAAGCCTTGCCGCATCCAGCCCGTGCGCGCGGCGCATGCCGAAGTCCACGACGAGCGCGTCCTTCGCCGCAAACCGCACGCGCGCGGCCTTGCTTGCGATCATCGTCGAGAACTGCAGCCGGTTGATCACGAGCGTCTCCACGATCTGCGCCACCGGAAGCGGCGCGCGCACGCGCAGGATCGGCTCGCCTGCGAACACGATCTCGCCTTCGTCCACGGCCTCGACATCGCCGTTGAAGCGAAAAGCCTCCAGCCAGCGCAGAAAATCGTCCGAAAAGCGCCCGTCCGCTTCCAGAAAGGCAAGCTCCTCTTCCGTGAGCCTAAGCTCGGCGAGCTCCTCCAAGAGTGGTTCGATCCCGCAGGCGATGAAAAAATTGCGCACGGGCGGCAGCGCCCGCACGAAGAACTCGAACGCCGCCTCCTCGGTGCGCCCGTGCTCCAGATAGCTTTGCGCCATCGTGAGCTCATACAGATCGGTGGCAAGAAGCCCCGGCATCACGCAAGCTCCTCGGTCGTCGTCATCACGACACCCGCTTCCTTCATCTCGCGCAGGGCCTTCTCGGTCGTCTCGGGCGCCACGCCCCGCACCGCGTCCGCAAGCAGATAGACATCGAAGCCTGCGCGGCGCGCGTCAAGGGCTGTTGCGCGCACGCAGTAGTCGGTCGCAAGCCCCCCGATGAACACGCGCTTGACGCCGCGCGCGGAAAGCCAGGCATCGAGCTTCGGCTCGCCGTCGAAGCCCGAGTAGGCCTCGCGCTTCGGGTCGAACGCCTTGGAGACGATCAGCGCATCGCGCGGCACGGGGAGGCCTTCTGCGAAGTCCGCGCCGTGCGTGCCCTGCACGCAGTGCACGGGCCACGGCCCGCCTTCGGTTTGGAACGAGCAATGGTTGAGCGGATGCCAGTCGCGCGTGAACACGACCGGCGTTTGCCTTGATTCGAAAAGCCGGATCGCGCGCGCAAGCGGCGCGACCACCGCATCGCCTTCCGGCACCGCCAACGCCCCGCCGGGCAGGAAGTCGTTTTGCACATCCACGACGATCAGCGCATCGCCTTCGCCGACCTTGACCGCCATCGCCACCTCCTGTGCCTTCGGTTTATATAGGTATCACGCGCTTCAACGACAAGGCAAGCGGCCGCGCTGGCCGAGGGGGTTGACAAGCCTGGAAGGGGGCATAGGGTGCGGAAAGATGAACGTGGATTCATGTTGGATTCACGATAGCGTCTGACGCAGAGGAGGGTGGCATGAAGCGAGCGATATGGATGACGATCATCGCGGGCATGACCACCGGCATGGGCAACGGCTCGGTGTTCGGCGCGGCGTTTCTGCTCGCCGTGGGCCGCGGGCCGTTCGAGCATGCCGGCATGTGGTACATGGATCCCTACAATCCGTTCAACTTCGCCGGTTTTGCGGACTGGATCATGATCCTGTTCGGGATCGCGTTCATCCTGATCATGGGCTACGGGCTCAAGCAGCACGCGATCATCGAAGGCTTCCAGAAGGAATAAGGAGGAGGGCATGGGTACACTCGCATCGATTCTCGGGATTCTGCTGGCGTTCTCGAGCATGTGGTTTGCCTGGTATCTGCTGATGCCGGGCGAGCACGACGAAACGCAAGAGTAAAAAAGGAGGAAGCGCGATGCTGAAATATCTCTTCGCACGCGAGGAGGACATCCCGCAGGGATCGGCGGCGATCTTTGCGGCGGTCTCGTCCATCTGCTGGTTCATCATCGGCACCGGGCTTGGTTCGTTCAACGCAGCCAAGCTCGCGTTTCCGGACTGGTTCACGAGCAGCTACGCGCTGCAGTTCGGCCACATGCGGCAGGTGCACGTGCACGCCGTGATCTTCGGCTGGATCGCGCTGGCGTTCGTGGCCTCGTCGTTCTACATCGTGCCGACGCTCGGCAACACGAAGCTGTGGAGCGAGAAGCTCGGCGTCTGGAACGTGCTCCTGTGGAACCTGGGGCTCGTGCTCGCGCTGAGCCTGCTCTGGTCGGGCATGACCTCGGGCCGCGAGTATTCGGACCACATCTGGCCGATCGACCTCTACATCGCGTTCTTCATGGCGGTGCCGTGGGCGCTCAACGTCTGGATGAGCATCCTCAATCGCCGCACGCAGGGCATCTACACGACGAACTGGTTCTTCGGCGCCTGCGTGTTCATGACGATCATCGTGTTCCTGATCGGCAACCTGCCGGAGTGGTTCCACCTGACGGGCCTCAACGAGGCCTACATGACCTGGTGGTTCGCGCACAACATCCTGGGCCTCTTGATCACGCCGGTGGCTGCGGCGATCA
>CAZTLD010000063.1:0-6351 GCA_964614395.1 uncultured Zetaproteobacteria bacterium | reverse complement strand
CCCCTTCCGAAGAAGGGGGCTTGCTTGTCGCTCCGAAGAGCTTGTTGCCGATGGTGGGGGTATCGGAACAGGAAGCGGCAAAGCTCCACACTTTGCTCGGTTTAGCAGAATATTGGAACAAATCGGTTGCACGGGCGAGGGGATGGCGTAAAATACGCGCCGCACCGAAACGGTGAGCGCTTCGCGCTCGCCGTTTTTGTTTTGGAGGGTATCCGTTGGCGGAAGCTATCGAAGCGCGCGTGCGGGCCATCGCGGAGCCCATCGCCGAAGCGATGGGGCTTGCAGTGCTCGAGGTGCGCTTTTCCGGCGGAAGGCAGGCGGTGCTGCAGGTGATCGTGGACGCCGCAGGCGGCGTGGACATCGATCGGCTCGAAGAGCTGCACCGCGCGCTTTCGCTGGAGCTGGACATCGAAGATCCGATTGCGGGCAGCTACCGGCTTGAGGTGAGCTCGCCAGGGTTGGACTGGCCGCTTGCCACGGCCGCGGATCTGGCCCGCCACATCGGCGAGCGGCTCAAGGTGGTGCTGGCCGACGGGCGCACGCTTTGCGGCATGAACCTCGGCCCGAGGGACGATGAGCTTCTGGCGCTCAGGCTTGACGACGGCCGGGAGATGACGATCGCGCTTGCCGAGGCGCGCCGCATCGTGCGCGAGCCGGAGATGCCAAGCAAACCCAAGCGAAGGAGCAGGCGATGAAAGGGCAGTTGTTGGTGCAGACGATCCATCAGGTGGCGCGGGAAAAGAACCTGGAGCCGGATGCGGTGTTCCGCGTCGTCGAGCGCGCGATTCAGGCCGGCGTGCGGCGGTTTCACAAGGGCAAGAACCTTGCCGTGGAAATCGACCGCCAAACTGGCGAAATCCGGCTTTACCATGTGCGCAAGGTGGTGGAGGCGGTCGAGGATCCGCTCAACGAGCTTTCGCTTGAAGAGGCAAGAAAGATCAAGCCGGATGCCGAAGTGGGCGACGAGCTGCGCGAGGAACTTCCCACGACCGAAATCCACGAGTTCGGCCGCATCATGGCGCAGTCGGTCAAGCAGGCGCTCGCGCAGCGTCTGCGCGAGGTCGAGGCCGAGCGGGTGTATGAGGAATACGCGCCGCGCGTCGGGGAGCTGACCACCGGCATCGTCAAGAAGGTCGAGCGCGGCAATGTGTATCTCGATCTCGGGCGCACGGAAGCGGTGATGTACCGCGAGGACTGCATCCCGCGCGAAACCTTTCGGCAGGGCGACCGCGTGCGCGTCTATATCCGCGAGGTGCGCAAGCACGGGCGCGGGCCGCAGGTGATCGTCTCGCGCACCGATGCGGGGATGCTTTTGCGGCTGTTTGAGCAGGAAGTGCCGGAGATCCAGGAGGGGCTGGTCGAGATCAAGGCCGTGGCGCGCGAGCCGGGCGTGCGCGCGAAGGTGGCGGTGGCTTCGAACGATCCGATGATCGATCCGGTGGGCGCGTGCGTGGGCGCGCGCGGCGCGCGGGTGCAGGCGGTGACGAACGAGCTGCACGGCGAGCGGATCGACATCATCGAGTGGAGCGAGGATCCGGCCGTGTTCGTGGTCAATGCGTTGGCGCCGGCCGAAATCGAGCGCGTGCTGATCGATGAAGCGCGCCACACGATCGAGGTGACGGTGCGCGAGGATCAGCTCGCCACCGCGATCGGGCGCAACGGCCTCAATGTGCGGCTGGCTTCGCAGCTTACCGGCTGGGAGATCGATGTGATCACGGTGGCTGAGGAGCAGCAGCGCCGGCAGGAGGAGATCGAGCGGGCCAAGGCCGAGTTCGGCAAGCTGGGCGTGGAGGAGCCGCGCATCGAGGCGCTTGTCGCCGAGGGGTTCCTCACGATCGAGGATCTCGCCTACTGCGAGCTTGAGGAGCTCGTGGGCATTGACGGCATGGACGAAGAAGAGGCGCACGCGCTGCAAACGAAGGCGCGCGATTGGCTCTTGAAGGAGGAGATGGCGAAGGCCGCGCAAGAGGCGGGCGAGGGCATGCCGCTCGATGCGCTGGAAGGCTTGCCGGGCGAGCTTGCCGAGAAGCTGATCGCGCACGGCATCCGCACGGTGGAGGAGCTCGCCGAGGCGGAGCTTGAGGACTTCGCCGATTTCGACGAGGCCGATCGCAAGGCGCTGGAGAGCTGGATCATCGAGGCACGAAGGAAGTGCGGCTGGTTTGACGAGGGGTAGGCGAAAGAACCCAGACCGCTTGCACGGCGTGCTGCGCACCTGCGTGATCGGGCGCGAAAAGCGGCCAAAGGAAGAAATGCTGCGCCTTGTGGTGGACGCCGAAGGCGAGATTTGGCCCGATGTGTGGGCGAAGGCGCCGGGGCGCGGCGCCTACCACTGCCTGCAGCCCGAGTGTTTGCGCCGCAGCGCCAAACGTCTGGCCGCGATGCGCGCGAAGTTTCCAGGCGTGCGCGCGGATTGGCCCCGACTGCGCGCGCGCATCCTTGCGTCTCTTGACCAAGCCATCGCCCTTCGCATGCGGCAAGCGCGCCCGAAGGCGGCGATCGGCAAGGATGCAGCAAGCCGCCGGCTCGGATATAATCAAAATTTGGTTGTCGTCGTCGCCAAAGACGCAGGCGAGGCGTTGCAGCGCTGGCTGGATGCGGCGCTCGCCTGGCGGAAGGCCGAGGGCTACCGCACCGAGCTCGTCTCCGGCTGCACGAAACGCGAACTTGGAGCGTGGCTTGGGCGCGAAGCGGTTGCGGTGGTAGCCTTCCCCGCGCAGATTGCCGCACCCTTGGCGCGCTGGCTGCAGTGGCGGGCGTGGCTGCTGGAAGCTTTGGAGAAAGGAGAGACATGAGCATTCGCGCAATGGAGTTGGCCAAACGATTGGGCATCTCGCCGGAGGATCTGGAACGCGTCGCGGAAAAGGCGGGCGTGCGCCTTGCTACGCGCACGCAGGAGCTGAGCGACGAGGAAGTGGAGAGGATTCAAAAACAAGCGGCCAAACTTCCCGCCACGCAGCGCACTGCGGTGCGGCAGGCGCGCATGACCACGGGCGGCCAGAGCGCAGGCTCGCAAGAGGTTGCGGTGCAGCGCAGGCGCGCCCGGCGCCGGGTGGTGGAGCCTGCGAAGCCCACAGCGGGTGCGTCTGCCAGGCCGCGGGCGGCGGAGGTGGCCAAGCGCGCACTGGAGGAGAAGGCGCAGCAAGCCGCCCAGCCGCAAGCCACGCAGGCCAAACCGGCGGAACAGCAATCCCAGCCGCGCGCGCGAGGCCCGCGCAAGGCGATGAGCCCTGCGGAGATCGCCAAAGCCAGGGTGAAGGCTTCCACGCCGCAGGAGCTCGAGCGGCAGATCAAAAGCGAGCGCCGAACCGAACGCCGAGGTGCGCAGTCGGCGCAAAAAGTGCGCCAGATCGGCACGAGGCTTCCATCACCCAGGCCCACGCGGGTGGCGGTGGCGCCGGAGCCGACGAAGCCCGAGAAGAAGCGCAAAAAGAAGGAGGCCAAGCGGCCGTCGCTTGCGGAGAAGGTCGCCAAGCGCGAGTACCTGGAAAAGCGGCAGATGGTGCTCACGGAGGAAGAAGAAGAGCGCCTGGCGCGCTTGGCCAAAGGCGTGCGCAAAAAGAAGAAGAAAGAGGAGGAGAAGCCGGCGCCGTTCGTGCAGCGTGAGGTGGAGATCACCGATCCCATTTTGGTCGATGAGTTGGCCAAGCGCATGGCGGTCAAGGTCAGCGAAGTGATCCAGAAGCTTTTCTCAATGGGCGTGGAGGCCACCGCAACCACCCCGCTTGATGCGGACACCGCCGAGATCATCGTGCAGGAGTTCGGCCACAAGCCGAAGCGCGTGGACGAAAGCCGCATCCTCGATGCGCTGATCGAAGAGCCGGAGGACGATCCCGAAAAGCTCCAGCCGCGCCCGCCGGTCGTCGTCGTGATCGGGCATGTCGACCACGGCAAGACCTCGCTGCTCGACGCGATCCGGCGCACGAATGTCACCGCGGCCGAAGCGGGCGGCATTACGCAGCACATTGGCGCGTATATGGTGAAGCTGCCTTCGGGCGGACGCGTCGTGTTCATCGACACGCCGGGGCACGAGGCGTTCACGACGCTGCGCGCGCGCGGCGCACAGGTGGCCGATGTCGCGGTGCTGGTGGTGGCTGCCGACGACGGCGTCAAGCCCCAGACGGTGGAGGCGATCGATCACGCGAAGGCCGCCGGCGTGCCGATCGTCGTCGCGATCAACAAGATCGACAAGCCCGAGGCAGATCCGGAGAAGGTCAAGCGCCAGCTCAGCGAGCATGGGTTGATCCCCGAGGAGTGGGGCGGCGATACGATCATGGTGCCGGTGTCGGCCAAGACCGGCCAAGGCCTCGAGGAGTTGCTCGAAAACCTCGTGTTGCAGGCGGAGGTTCTGGAGCTCAAGGCCAATCCGGAACGGCGCGGCCGCGGCGTGGTCATCGAGTCGAAGCTGGACCGCGGGCGGGGGCCGGTGGCGACGGTGCTTGTGAAAAACGGCACCTTCAAGAGAGGCGATCCGGTCGTGTGTGGCGCCACATGGGGGCGGATCCGCGCGATCGTGGACGAGAACGGCCAGCAGCATCGCACCGCCGGGCCTTCGGTGCCGTTCGAGCTTTTGGGGCTTGAAGAAGTGCCGGAGGCGGGCGAAGAGGTCATCGTCGTGGACAGCGAAAAGCAGGCGCGCGAGATCGCCGAGTACATCCGCGAACGCCGGCGGGAGAAGGAGCTGGCGGAGCAAAAGAAGCTTTCGCTCGAGGACCTGTTCCAAAAGGTGCAAAGCGGCGTCAAGGAAGTGCCGGTCATCATCAAGGGCGATGTCGCGGGCTCCGTGGAGGCGGTCGCCGATGCGCTTGCGAAGCTGGGCACCGATGAGGTGCGCGTGCGCATCGTGCGCAAGGGTGTCGGGGCGATCTCGGAGTCCGATGTGATGCTGGCTTCGGCATCGAACGCGATCATCATCGGCTTCAACGTGCGCCCGGAGAGCAAGGCGAAGAAGCTCGCCGAACAGGAAGGGGTGGATATCCGCTTCTATCGCGTGATCTACGACGTGATCGACGAAATGAAGAAAGCGATGGCTGGCATGCTTGCGCCGGAGCGCGTGGAGCGCGTGATCGGACAGGCGGAGGTGCGGCAGACCTTCCGCGTGCCGAAGGTCGGAACCGTGGCCGGCTGCTATGTCACCGACGGCGTCGTGCAGCGGCAGGCGCATGTGCGCGTGCTGCGCGAGGGCGCGGTCGTGTACGAGGGCAAGCTTGCCTCACTCAAGCGCTTCAAGGAGGACGTTTCTGAAGTGCGCGCGGGCTACGAGTGCGGCGTCGGCATCGCCAACTTCAACGACGTGAAGGAAGGCGACATCTTGGAGTTCTTCGTCGTCGAGGAGGTCGCCCCGACCCTTGCCTGAGCGGATGCGGGCCTTCCCGGCGCTGGACTGGCATGGTGTGGCCGAAGCGCTTACGCGGGCGCATGCTTGCGCGATCGTCTGCCACCGCGATCCCGATCCGGACAGCGTAGGCTCGGCTGTGGCGCTGGGCAGGGCGCTGGGCGCGCGCGGGCTCAAGGTCCATTATACTTGCGCCGATCCGCCGCCGCGGGCGGCCCGTTTTCTTCCGGAAACGGAGAGTTTTCTGCGCCCCGAGGAGGCGTTGGCCCAAGGGGTTTCCGCTGTGGTGGCCGTGGATGCCTCGAGTCTCGCCCGCGCAGGCTTGGAGGGCTGCGCGCTTGCGGGATTGACACTGATCAACATCGACCACCACCCGAGCAACACTCGCTTCGGCACAATCAACCTCGTGGAGCCGACCAGCCCCGCAACCGGGCTTTTGATCTGGGATATGTGCGTGGCGCTCGGCTGGGAAGTGGATGCGGGTGTGGCCGAAGCGCTGTTTTTCGCCGTGGCTGCGGACACGGTCGGCTTTCGCGTGCGCACCGATGCGCGCGTGCATGCGATCGCCGCCGAGCTTTTGCGACGTGGTGCCCCCGGCGGGGCGATCATGCGCGCGCTGTTCGCGCAAAGGCGCCCGCAAGCCGTGCGCGCGCTGGGCGAGATGCTGGCGCGCATCGCGTTCACGCACGAAGGGCGCGTCGCTTGGCTGATCGCCGAGCCCGAGATCCTCAAGCGCACCGGCGCCGACCATGAAGACATCGACGGCGCGGTGCAGTGGGCGCTCGGCGTGGAGGGTGTGGAGATTGCGGTGATGTTGCGCTGTGTGGGCCCTCACGCCTGGAAGGCCTCGCTGCGCAGCTGGGGCAAGGACGTGGGGGCGCTTGCCAAGCGCCTCGGCGGCGGAGGGCACAGGCAGGCGGCCGGCTGCACGCTGACCGGCGCGTTGCCCGAGGTGCGCAAGCATCTGGAGACGCTTTTGAGCGAGGTCTTGGGGTGAGCGAGACGAGCGGCGTCGT
>CAZTLD010000062.1:0-6546 GCA_964614395.1 uncultured Zetaproteobacteria bacterium | reverse complement strand
TGGGAGCTGAGCCGCCGAGCGAGCACATCGCCATCGTCGCGATCGACGATCACGCGATCGAACGCATCGGCCGCTGGCCGTGGCCGCGCAGCACGATCGCGCAGCTCATCGACCGCATCCACCAGGCGGGCGCAAGCACAATCGGGCTTGGCGTGTTCTTCAGCGAACCGCTGCCCGCGCCGAAGGCGCTGCAAACGCAGCTTGAGCTGGCCAAGCTCCTGGAGCAGCAAGGCAAGCTCGAAGAAGCTCGCCGCATCCGCCAAGAGGCTCGCCTTCTGGACGAGGATCAGGTGCTTGCCGATGCGATCCGCCAGGCAGGCAATGTGGTGCTTCCGATGTTTTTCGATGCGGGCAAGCCCAAAGGCAAACCTTCCCGGCCGCTTCCTGCGTATCTCCGCCGCTACGCGATCGAAAATGTCGCCACGGGGGAGCTTGCGCCGGTGCAGGCGGTGCGGATCCGCTATCCGTTCGCCAAGGTCGGAGAGGCCGCCGCCGGCATCGGGCACCTGAACGCAGAGGTCTCCCCGGACGGGGTCGTGCGCTCGGCGTGGCTCGCATTCGAGTACTACGGCGAGTTCTATCCGGCGATGGCGGTGATGCTTGCGGTGCGGGATCTCAACCTCACGATGAAGGATGTGGAGTTGGATCCGGCCGGTCGGGTGCGGATCGGCGCTATTGAAATCCCGACTGACCGCGCGTTTCGGATGCAGCCTGCGTTTTTCGCCGATATCTCGGGGGAAACCTTTGCGATGTATTCCGCGGCCGATGTGCTGGACGGCAAGGTGCCGCCTGCGGCGCTCAAGGACAAGCTCGTGCTTGTGGGGCCGACCGCCACCGGCGTGGGCGCGCGGTTTGCCACGCCCTTGAATGTGCAAACGCCAGGCGTGGAGCTGCTTGCGCACGAAACCGCCTCCATTTTGGATGAAAACTGGTATCTACGCCCTGGCTGGGCCCCGTGGGTGACCGCACTTTTGATCGTGCTGGTCGGGCTGTATCTTGCATGGCTTCTGCCGCGGCTCGGGGCGGCGCTGGGGGTGACGCTTTCCGCGGTGCTGCTGGTCGCGCTGCTTGCCGGCGGGCTTGTGATGCTGATCGGCATGCACCTGTGGGTGGAGCTCGCCACCCCCGCCCTTTTGGTGCTCGCAGGGCATGTGCTGCTCAGCACGAAAAGGCTACTTGTGACCGAAGAGGAAAAGGAAACGATCTCCAAAGAGTCCGCCGAGACGAACAAGATGCTCGGGCTTTCCTTCCAAAGCCAGGGGATGCTGGATCTTGCATTCGAAAAGTTCCGCAAGGTGCCGCTCGATGACGACATGATGGAGATTCTTTACAACCTTGCGCTCGACTACGAGCGCAAGCGCCAGTTTTCCAAGGCCGCCAATGTCTACGAATACATGGCCCGCCACGATCCAAACTACAAGGACATCCAAACGCGCATGGAGCGCGCGAAAACCGCAGGCGAGACGATGATCTTCGGCGCATCGCTTTCCGGCGGCACCGCAGGGACGCTTCTGCTCACCGATGGTGCGCGACCCACGCTCGGCCGCTACGAGATCATCAAAGAAATCGGCCGCGGCGCGATGGGGACGGTGTACCTCGGGCGCGATCCGAAGATCAACCGCGAGGTCGCGATCAAGACGCTGGCGCTCAGCCAAGAGTTCGACGAGAACGAGCTCGCCGAAGTCAAAGAGCGCTTTTTCCGCGAGGCGGAAACGGCCGGGCGCCTTACGCATCCGAACATCGTCACGATCTATGATGCGGGCGAAGAGCACGATCTCGCCTACATCGCGATGGAATACCTCGAAGGCACGGATCTTACGCCGTTCACGAAGCCGGATAAGCTGCTGCCGAAGGTCGCAGTGCTCAAAATCGTCGGCAAAGTGGCGGAGGCGCTCGATTACGCGCACTCGCAAGGCGTGGTGCACCGGGACATCAAGCCTGCGAACATCATGCTGCTCAAAAAGAATCGCACTGTGAAAGTGACCGATTTCGGCATCGCCCGCATCACGACCTCGAGCAAGACGAAAACGGGCGTGGTGCTGGGCACGCCCAGCTACATGTCGCCGGAGCAACTCGCCGGCAAGCATGTGGACGGACGCTCGGATCTGTTCTCGCTGGGGGTGATGCTCTACGAGCTGTTGGTCGGGCGGCGCCCGTTCAAAGGGGACTCGATCGCCACCCTGATGTTCCAAATCGCCAACGAGCCGCATCCGGACATCCGGGAGTTCTGGAAAGATGCGCCGCCTGAGGTCGTGGAGTTGATCGACAAGGCCTTGGCCAAAGATCCGAATCATCGCTTCCAGCGCGGCGCGGAGATGGTGCGGGCGATCATTCGCGCGATCAAAGCGCTGCAGGCGCAGCAAGCCAAACAAGGGGCGAAGGCGTGAAGCTGGAGATGGTGGGACTGACCGACGTTGGGCGCAAACGCGAGCACAACGAAGATGCGATCGGCACGACACCCGAGCTTGGGTTTGCGGTGCTTGCCGACGGCATGGGCGGGCACAACGCCGGCGAAGTAGCCAGCAGCATGGCGGTGGAGATCACAAGCCGCATCCTCAAAGAGGAGCTACCGAAGCTTCCTGAGGGCGAAATCGACGAGGCCACCGGCTACACGCGCGAATCGATGCTGGCGCGGCGTGCGGTGCGCGTAGCCAACGACGCGATTTACGAAGCGGCGCAAACGCGCCCCGAGTGCCGCGGCATGGGCACGACGATCGTGCTGACCCTGTTTTACGGGAATAGGCTCACGGCTGCGCATGTCGGGGATTCTCGGCTCTATCGCTTCCGGCATGATGTGCTTTCGCATGTGACCGAGGATCACTCGCTCGTGCAGGAGCAGGTGCGGCGCGGGCTTCTGACCGCGGACGACGCGCGCGCCTCGATGATGAAAAACCTCGTCACGCGCGCGCTCGGCATTGAGCCGGGCATGGAGCCGGACATCGTCGAGGATGTGTTTTTCGAAGGCGATATTTATCTGCTATGCTCGGATGGGCTCACCGATGTGGTGCCCGATGAGGCGATTCGGCTCACATTGGTCGAGTACGCGCACGACTTGCGACGTGCGGCGGAACAGTTGATCATGCTCGCCAACGACGCAGGCGGGCCGGATAATATTTCGGTGGTCCTGATCCGGACGCCGAAGCGCGTGCACCGCAAGCCGGCCGGCTTGTTCCGCCGGTGGTTCAAGCGGTAACGAGGGGGTGTGATGGGTGCGAGGCTGATTCTGAAGTTCCGCGATGCGGTGATCGGCGAGTATCCGCTCGAGCACGAAGAAACGACGATCGGCCGCAAGCCGGGCAACATCATCCAGATCGACAACTTGGCCGTCAGCGGCCGGCATGCGCGGATCATCCGCGTGGGATCGAAGGCCATCCTTGAGGATCTGAACAGCACGAACGGCACCTATGTGAACGGCGAGCGCATCACGAAGCATGTGCTCAAGCACGGGGACAAGATCACGGTCGGCAAGCACACGCTCATATATGTGGAAACGCCGGACGAAAAGCCCGCCCCGCCCCCGAAAGAAGAGGACGACCTGGAGAAAACCGTCGTGCTCACCCCCGAAAAGGCGCAGGCGGCTGCGGGCGTGCGCCCTTCGGCGACCTCGCAGACGAAGACGAAGCTGCCGTTGGGCGTGGTCAATGTGCTCTCCGGCCCGATGAGCGGGCGCTCGGTGGAGCTCACCGCGGCGCTGTCCATGATCGGCAAAGGCAACGACTGCAAGGTGCGCGTCGGCGGCTTCATGGTCGGCAAGCACGCCGCGGCGATCAGTCGCCGCCCGAGCGGCTACTTCATCGCCTATGTCGAGGGCTTCTCCAAGCCGAAGGTGAACGGCGAAACCGTGGACGAACAGCCCCGCCAACTCAAGGACGGCGACGTGATCGAAGTGGGCGACACGAAGATGGAGTTCTTCATCAAAGAGCCGGCCTAAGTCTTCGCTTGACTTTGGCGGCTTGGGACGCCACTTTTCGGCACCCGTTTCCGGCGGAGGTTGAAGACGATGGCGAACACGAAATCGGCGGCCAAGCGCGCCCGGCAAAACGAAAAACGCAGGCTTCGCAACCGCGCGCAGCGCTCGGCGATGCGCACCGCGGTGAAGAAGACGTTGCAAGCGATCGAGGCGGGCGACCTGGAGCAAGCGCAGCTTCTGTTTCGCAAGGCGCAGAGCCTGATCGCACGCGCAGGCCGCAAGCATGTGATCCACCCGCGGCAGGCGGCGCGGCGCATTTCGCGGCTGAACGCGAAGCTGAAAAAGCTTGCGCTCGCCAAGCAGGCGCAGAATTAGCGCCGGGCGGCGCTTGAAGCTTAGGGCGGCGTCGGCCGCCCTTTTTCGTATCGGGGAGAGGCGATGATTCGGATCTGGATCGGAGGCTCGGCGCGTTCGCCCTTTCGCATCGCCCAGCTTGCGCAAAGGCTTGCCCAGAAAGGCATCCGGCCTGCATCCATCACCGCGCAGGCGGTGTATCTCGTAGATGCCGAGGCATGGACGCCTTCCGACGAGGCGCGGCTTGCGGCGCTCGTGGGCTGCCCGCTTGCGCCGCTGGAGGCGATCTCGGCGGACGCGCGCCTCGTGATCCCGCGATTCGGCACCGTCTCTCCCTGGTCGTCGAAGGCGACCGAAATCCTTCGGCTGTGCGGGCTTGCCTGCGTGCGGCGGATCGAGCACGGCGTGTTGTGGCGGTTTTCGGGGCTTTCCGCCGAGGCCGTGGATCAGGCGGCGCGTCTTGCGATGGACCGCATGACCGAAACCTTCGTGCGCAGCCCCGAGGAAGCCGAGCGTCTGTTCGACGCCCTGCCGCCGAGGGCGCTTGCGCACGTGCCGGTGATCGAAGAGGGGCGCGCGGCGTTGGAGCGCGCCAACCGCGAGATGGGCCTGGCGCTGAGCGCGGAAGAGATCGACTATCTCTTCGACTGGTTTACGCGGGCGCGCCGCAACCCCACCGATGCGGAGCTGATGATGTTCGCGCAGGCGAACTCCGAGCACTGCCGGCACAAGATCTTCCGCTCGCGCTGGATCGTGGACGGGCGCCCCAAACCGACGACGCTGTTTGCGATGATTCAGGCCACGCACGCGAAAGCGCCGGACAAGACGCTCGTCGCCTATGCCGACAACGCCGCGGTCTTCGAGGGATTTCCCGCCCGCATCTGGCAGCCGGACGAAGGCCGTCGCTGGCGCGCGCGCGAAGGCACATTGCACATCCTCGCCAAGGTGGAGACGCACAACCATCCGACCGCGATTTCGCCGCATCCCGGCGCGGCCACCGGCGCCGGCGGCGAGATCCGCGACGAAGGCGCCACCGGCATCGGCGGCAAGCCCAAGGCGGGGCTGGTGGGCTTCACCACCTCGCACCTGCGCATCCCCGGCTTCATCCAGCCTTGGGAGGAGGCGCACGATCCCGGAAGGCCCGGCCGCATCGCCTCGGCGCTCGAGATCATGCGGGACGGGCCGATCGGCGCTGCGCGCTTCAACAACGAGTTCGGCCGGCCGAACATCGCAGGCTATTTTCGCACATTGGAGCTGGAGGCGGGCGGGAAGCTGCGCGGCTACCACAAACCGGTGATGCTTGCAGGCGGCGTGGGCGCAATCGAAGACGTGCATGTGCACAAGCGCACGCCGCCTGCCGGCGCCTATGTGGTGCAGCTTGGAGGGCCGGCGCTGCGCATTGGACTGGGGGGCGGCGCGGCGAGCAGCATGGATGCCGGCGCCAACGAAGAGGAACTCGACTTCAACTCGGTGCAGCGCGACAATCCCGAGATGCAGCGCCGCTGCCAAGAGGTGCTGGATGCCTGCCGCGCGCTGGGGCCGGACAACCCGATCCTGTTCATCCACGATGTCGGTGCAGGGGGGCTATCCAACGCCATCCCGGAGCTGTGCAAAGACACCAGCAAAGGCGCAACGATTGATCTGGCGCGCGCGCCAAGCCTCGATCCGAGCCTGAGCCCGATGGAGCTGTGGTGTAATGAGGCGCAGGAGCGCTATGTGCTCGCAATCGCCCCCGAGCGGATGGAAACCTTCGCTGCGATCTGCGCGCGCGAGCGCTGCCCGTATGCGGTGCTGGGAAGGCTTGACGATTCCGGCCGGCTCGTCGTGGACGATTCGCGCCTCGGCGTGCGCGCCGTGGATGTGCCGCTTTCGTGGCTGTTCGATCTTCCGCTCGATCTCGTGCGCGAGGCCCAGCGCGGGAAGCCTTGCGCGGACGGCTTCGCGCCCAAGATCTCCGTTGCGGAGGCCGCGCGCCGGGTGCTCCGCTTTCCCGCGGTCGCAGACAAGACCTTTCTCGTCACGATCGCCGACCGCTCGGTGGGGGGGCTTGTGGCGCGCGATCCGATGGTCGGGCGCTGGCAGGTGCCGGTGGCCGACTGCGGCGTGACGACGACCGACTACGACGGCTACACCGGCGAGGCGATCGCGATCGGCGAGCGGCCGGCCGTGGCGCTGCTCAATCCGGCGGCCAGCGCCCGCATCGCAATCGCCGAAGCGGTGCTCAACATGCTTGCCGCGGACGTCGCCGAGCCTTCCGACATCAAGCTTTCCGCGAACTGGAT
>CAZTLD010000061.1:0-6621 GCA_964614395.1 uncultured Zetaproteobacteria bacterium | reverse complement strand
GTGAACGCAAGCGGCGGCAGAATCGCCATCATCAGCACCACCAGCGGAAAGCGCGGCCAGCCGCCCTCGAAGAAGATGCCAAGAACGACCGCGAACATCAGCACCAAGTATCCGCCAAACGTGTTCGGCTCGCCTTCCTCGCCCTCGAACGGCGCTGACACGCGCTGCCCGGTCGGGATCTGCGCAATCCCCACGAGGCTCACGATGAAACATGTGATTAACATGGCCGCCAGATACCGCCGCGCCGCCTCGGGTGTGTGCACATGATTGGCCACGATGAAAAAGAGCAGGAAATACTCCAAGTATTTCAGCACGAAAAACAAACCGAACATCCCCACGCGCCCCGCGTACATGCCAAGGATCGTCGTGAACAGCGACACGGCCCAATACCACAGAAACGGCCGATTGAGCGGTGTGGCGCGCAAAAGCCCCAGCTCGTGGAAGATTGCTGCGCGAAACAACCACGAAAACACCGTGATCGTCAGCAAAATGTCGTCGAGCCGGATCGTGATGCCGCGCGATTCGGTCGTGCCCACCTTGCCGGCGAGCACCTCCGCGCGCGACGGCGCCCCGAAGGTCAGCTCCGGCGAAAGCAATGTCGAGAAGATCAACAGAAAAAGGCCGAGCTCCGCGCTCAAAAACGCCGTGATCGCGACGAGCAACCCGCCAAGCACAAGGGCAGGCAGCTTCACCATCTCCGGCGCGATCTTGTAGGCACCCAAAAGCAGCAGCGCGCTCACAAAGAGCGTCATCACAAGCTGCGGCGGCGCGCCGATGCGGAAGGCTTGGGCGTTCACCGGTGAAGGTGTTCCGGTAGCACGTCCACAGGACGGTATTCTCGACTGTCGTAGGGGCCTTGCAGCCGATCGGTGAATATCTTGAATGCGACGAGCATCAGCGCCAGCACCAAGACCAGCGCCAGAAGCCCCAAGGCGCGCGCCCGGCGGCGCTTGTGCAGAATGTAGCGGTCAAGATCTTCTTGCATCGCCTAGCCTCGCCTGAACCGCGCAAGCGCATTGCGCGCCTGCTCCTTCCACTCTTGAACCGCGCGCTTCGTCCGGCGCCACCGGCGGCGCAGCCGCGCCTGCCAAGTGTCCTCTTCCTCGCCGTAGGCATAACGATAATAGCGATCCATCTTGTACTTCGCGTAATCGGGCGAAACTTCAGCATGCACGCCGTTGATCACCACGCCGATGAGCTTGCCGCCGGCTCCTTCCAGCGTCTGCTTCACGCGCCGGAGCGCCGCGCGCACCACAGAACCGATGTAGTAGACGAGCACCACGCCGTCCACATGCGGGGCCAGCATCGCCGCATCGGTCGTGTGCAGCATCGGGGTCGCGTCGATCACGACAAGATCATATTCCTCCCGCGTTTCCACCAAGAGCTTTTTCATCTCCTGCGAAGCCAAAAGCTCGGGCATGCCGATCGTGGTCTCGCCTGCGGTGAGCACATCCACCTGATCGAGCCCCGGCGTCATCAATGCTGCATCCACCCCAAGATCACCGAGCATCATGTCGGCAAAGCGGCGCACCGCATCGCGCCAGTGCATCTGCCCGAGCAAGCATTCCACCAACCCCGGCGCCTTCGGCAGCCCAAACTGATGATGCTGGATGGGTTTCCGGAGATCCGCGTCGATGATCAATACCCGCGCACCCTGCTGCGCGAACGTGATCGCGATATTCGCTGCCACGGTGCTTTTGCCCTCTTTGGCGGTGGAGCTCGTGACCATGATCGCTTTGTGTTCGCCGGGCAGCGAAAACATCAGATTCGTGCGCAGGCTTCGGTAGGCCTCGGCGATCGTGGAGCGGGGCGCAAAGTGCGAAACGAGCCGCATCTGCCGCTCCAAGCGGCTCCCGCGCGTGGCAAGCCCCTCCATGCCGGAGAAAAGCTCTGCCGCCTCGTCGCGCGAAAAGTGCGGAATGTAGCCGATCACCGAAGTCTCAAGATAGGCCTCCACCTCTTCGATCGTGCCGATCGAGGTGTCCATCGCTTCCAGAATCAGCGCAACGATCAACCCAAGCACGAGGCCCAACACGCTTCCCGCCAGCGCCACCTGCCCCGTGCGCGGCGGGTTGATCCGATAAGGCTCGAGCATCGCCGGCCGAAGCAGCGACACCTCCTGCACCTTCTCCGCCTCGCGGATCAGCACCTCTTGGTATTTCTTCTCCAACATGTCGTAGAGCTCTTCGTTGAGCCGCACCGCACGCTCAAGCCGCTGCAGCTCCAGCGCTTCGTCCGGCGCGCCGAGAAAGCGCTTTTCGTTGTCTGCGATCGCTTGCTGGATCTCCTCCAGCCGCGCCTGAGACATTTCCGCTTGCTTCGCCAGCTCATCGAGCATCGCCTCGAGCACATCCATCGCCTGCTCGCGCAGCTCGCGCATCTGCGGATGCGCCTCAGTAAGCTCCGTGGACAACTCCGTGTGCTTCAGCGCCAGCTCAATGAGGCGCTTGTTGAGCTGCGCGAAGTAGGGGCTTACCTCCACCCCGACAGACACGCCGCGATAGTCCCAGCCTTCGCGCAGGCGCTGCTTGAGCTCCTCAAACGCGAACCGAATCGCGTTCAGCCGCGCCGCCTCCTGGCGGTATTGCTGTTCGAGATCGGCGATGACCTTAGCCGCAACCTCGCCCGCCTCGCCGATCGTCACAAGCCCATGCTCTTCGCGGTAGCGCTGCACCGCGTTTTCCGCCTGCCGCAAACGCTCAGCGACCACTTTGAGCTGCCGCTCGATGAAGCGCTTGGCCTCGAAGATGCGCCGGTTTTTGTCCTCGATGTTGTAGGCGATGAACTCCTCGGCCGTCGCCTGGGCGAGATCGCGCGCGAACTCGGGGCTTGCGGCGATCGCGGTGATCGTGATGATGTTCGTATCCTCTTCGCGCTCGGCGCGAATCGCATCGCGCAACGAGGCGACTTCGTCGAGATATTCAGGATTGGCGCGCAAATCCTCTTCGGTCGCATCCTTCGGGATCAGCCCCAAGCGCTTGGCGACGCGCTGCATCACCGCATACGACTGCACGAGCGAGATGTAGGTGTTGATGTCCGTGTAGCCCGCGCGCCCGCTCATGAGGAGCTCCGCGAGATTCGCCTGCTGCTCCACCTTGACCTGCGCGCTCGAGGAATACACAGGCGGCGGCTGGTTGAGCCAGGCAAACAGCCACGAAAACCCGCCCAGCGCCACGGTGCAGAACAAAATCACCCACCGGCGACGGACGATCAGATGCCAATATTCCTCAAGATTCAGCTCGTAGGCGGGAATGGAGCGCTCAGCCGCCATCTTACTTCAACCTTCTGTTCAGATCGCGGATAAGCAGGATTTCCTGCGCCGCGGTCAGCGGCATCGTAAGCAGCTGGAAGGTCGGCAACAGATCTTGGATGAAGCGGTTCCAGTTGCCGATCGGCGAGCGCGGCACGATGATGATGTCTTTATCTTTGAGCGCCACATTCTGCGCGATGTCGCCCTCCTCCAGGAGCCTGTTCATCGCCACCGGCACGATCTCCGGACGCTCCGGATCCGCGCGCACAATGCGAAGATCTTTCAAGTAGGCGTATTCCCCGAAGCCGCCCGCCTTTGAGATCGCATCGAGCAGATGGATCTCGCCCGTGAACTCCACCACCCCCGGCTTCTTCACCTCGCCCAACACATACACCCGCCGCTTGGACTGCCTCAGCGACGGGATCACGATCCGGTCGCCGTCGTCGAGCACCGCGTTCTCGGTCCAGTCGCCGAGCTGGATCGCCCGCTCGAGGTTGAGCAGGATCGTCCGCCCACCGCGGATGAGCTGCACCTTCGTCAGATCCGCATCCTTCGTCGGGCCGCCCGCGCGCGAGAGAAAGTCGACAAGCGTTTCCTTGCCAATCAGATAATAGGTGCCTGGGCCGGTCGGCTGGCGCACCAGACTTTGCACCTCGCCGAAGATCGTCACGGTCTTGCTGCGTTTCTTTAGAATCTCCACATCCACGCGCGGATGTCGTTCGAACTTGCGCAAAAGTCGCGTGATTTTCTCGTCGATCTCCAGCCCCGTCAGCCCCGAAACTTTCAGGTTTTCGATATACGGCAGCGAAACCGTGCCATCCAGCTGCACGACCACCTTGTAGTCCTTCTTGCTTCCTCCGCGCCAGAGCGTGATCTTGAGCTCATCGCCCGGCCCCACCTTGTAGTAGGGTTTGCCGTTGATCGTGCGGAAGACTTTGTTTTCACGCACATGAAACAGATCCTCCCGGCGCTTCTTCCTCGCCACCAGCGGAAGCCGCGCCAGCTTCGGCAAAATCGCGCGCACGCGCACGCGCCGATTGAGCTTGAGCGCCTCCGGATCCAATCCTGGCGGCTCCGGCTCGCGCGCGCCTAGCGCGCGGATCGTGATGCGCTTTTGCTCCACTCCTTGCGCGCCCAACCAGCGGGCCACGGTTTCAGCGCGCGCCCGCGAGAGCGCCACATTGTCGGGAAAACGCGTGGACTTACGGATCGGGCGCTGATCCGCCTTGCCGATCAGCTCGAAGCGCAAAAGCTTCTGCTTTTCCCCAAGCCGGTGGCTCAGCTCCGCATACCAGTGGGCAAGCGCCCGCTTGGCCTCAGGCGTCAGCGCATCGGAGGCGGTCTCAAAAAACACGACCGCCTCGGCCACGATCTCGCCGTCTACCGCCTGCATCGGCCACGGCGCAGGCTTGCGCGGCGACCACACTTCCGGGGCACCGTCGAAACGCGCCGCCGCAATATCCATCCCACCGCGAGCGAACACATCGCCGAGCGCCACCGCGGCATAGCCGCCCACCGTCGGCACAACCCCCTTCACCTGGGCGAATCGCTTGTTTTCCCAGCGCCAGACGCGCAAGCCGCGGCCGTCGCCGGATGCGCCCACGACCTCCACATTCCCATCGCCATCGACATCGCCGCAGGCGCCGGTGATCCACGCGCCCCGCGGGATCAACCGATAACGGGTGAACTTGAGATCCCCCAGCGCCCGCCATGCAGCCAGCCCTTTACGCACAAACCCCACCAGCAGATCTTCGCGCCCGTCGCGATCGAAGTCGCATGCGCCGACCCATTGCGGCGGCGCATCGGTCGGGATCACGCGCCGCGTCCAGCGCCCCTCGCCGTCGCCAAACCACACCTCGATCCCGCCACGGGCACGCGCGCCATGGCCCAAGCGGTCCGCGCCCACGCCCCCACTGCGGGCCACGATGAGATCCATCGCCCGATCGCCGTTGAGATCGGCCGCCGCCAGCGCCACCGGCACGCCCTCGCGGCTTGGCCCTGCGCCTGCGATCCAGCCGCCGCGTCCGTCGTTGAACCAGACATCCACGCGGCCGCTTCCCACCGCGGCAAGGTCCAGCCAGCCGTCGCCGTTGAAGTCGGCGGCGACCAGTGCGCGGTAGATTCCGGACTCAGCCGGCGGCACGCCCCGCTGCCAGCGCCCCCGCACCCAGCGCCAGATCTGCACGCCGCGCTCGTCGCCCTCGCCCGTGATGGCCAGTTCCGGTCGGCGGTCGCCGTCGAAATCGGCCACGACGATCGCGCGCGGCTGCATCCCTGAAGGCACGCCGGAGACCTCCTGCCAGCGCCCTTGCCCGTCGCCGAGAAACACGCGCACGCCATGCGCGCGGCCCCAACCGCCGACGAACAAATCCAAATGCCCATCCCCATTGAGATCGGCGAAGGCCACCGCATGGCTTTCCGTGAGCAACTGGGGGCCGATGTTGTGCCAATGCACTGCGGCCGAGGGCTGGTGGGTGGGGCCCAAACGCGGCGTGGGCGGCGGCACGCGCGTAGCGCACGCCGCAAGGCCTAGGACGATTGCTCCAATCCACCAACCCCGCACCAGGTCCTCCTCAAAAATCAGCCAAAACATGGCATCTTAGCCGTTTGACTTCAAGTTCTGTCTTGTCCATCATCGCGGCGATGGAGGTCTCCCGCTCGTTTCGCCTCGCGGAAGCAAAAAACGGGCCGTCCGTGAGGGCGGAGGGCTACCTTGCGCATTGGGGGCTTGCCACGCATCCGTTCGAGCACGGGGCGGACGATGCCTTCATCTACGAACATGCCCAGTTTCAGCGCTATCAGGAAGACATTCGCGATGTGCTCAGCCGGCGCCGCGGGGGGCTTGTGCTTACCGGCCCCATCGGATGCGGCAAGACGCTGCTCGCCGAGCGGGTGCTGCTCGCGTTGGATCCGGCGCGATTCGAGGTGGCGCTCATCACCTTTCCGAAGCTTCCGGCTCCCGCGCTGCTGCGCATGGTGGCGGCCGAGCTTGGGGCGGAGGCTTCCGACGATCTGGTGCGCACGGTGCAGGCGATCCGCGATCGTTTGTATCTGCTCGCCGAGGAGGGGCGGCATGCGGTGCTGTGCATCGATGAAGCGCAGACGATCCCGGACGACGAGGCCTTCGAGGCTTTGCGGCTGCTGATGGGCTTGCAGATGGGCGGGCGCTTCTTGCTGAGTCTGTTTCTCGTCGGGCAGCCGGAGCTGGAGGCAAGGCTTGCCCGCATCGCGCCGCTTGCGCAGCGGGTGGGCCTAAGGCTTGCGCTCAAGCCGCTCGACTTCGCCGACACCACCCGCTACATCCTGCACCGGCTCAAGCAGGCAGGCGCGTCCAGACCCGTGCTCACGCGCCAGGCCGCCGAGGCCGTGCA
>CAZTLD010000060.1:104-6631 GCA_964614395.1 uncultured Zetaproteobacteria bacterium | reverse complement strand
CGTTCTGGCGAAGAAAAGAGAAAAAGATCACAAAGGAGGCTTCGCCTCCCACGCGTGCAGCGCGGCCAGCCACGCCCCGTGCGCCTCCTTGAGAAGCTTGGCGGCGGTTTTCAGCCGGGGTTCGTCCCCGGCATGCGCGGCGCGCCAAGCCTCGGCGAACTGCCGGTGCCATGCCTCGTGCGCCGAGGCGAGCGCCTTCATGCGCGGATCGTCGCCCCAACGGATCCGGGCTTCGTTCAGCCAAACCTCCAACGGACATACGGGAGGCTCGGCTGCTTCGGGGCGCGCGCCGAACAGCCAGCCCTGCACCTCGTCGATCCACGCCGCGTGCGCGAACACCGCCTCCTGCGGCGGCGTGGGGGAAAGCTGGCTGCGGCGCAGCGCCGCCACCGCGCGGCGCACGAGGCGCACGAGCACCGCGTCCATCGCTTCCGCGGCCGTGCGCATCGCCGGGATCAGCGCCTCGGCTGCGTCCGCCTGCGCGCTCAACTGCACCTGGTACATGTGCAGTTGGTCGTGCAGCGCCTCCAGCTCATGGTATTCGGGATAGATCTGCAGCCTGCGGCCCACGCCGTAGAGCCAGCGGCCGAAGCCGCAACGCGTGGGGTCGGAGGGCGCGATCGCCTCCCCGCGTGCGGCGCGCTCGGCCATCTGCCGCACCCACTCCTTCTGCGCCCTGTGCGCCTCTTTCGCCTGAGCGAGCGCGCGCTTGAGCCACGCGCGCATCTCCTGCGCCTGGGCTTGTTGCGCCATCGCCACCTCCCGGTTGGCGAAGATGCATCCTCGCTTTAGCGTTGGCAAACGCGATGGACGACACGCTTCGCAAACTGACCCGCGCCTGTGAAGTGGCCCCTGATGATCCCGAGCACTGGATGCGCTTGGCGCTCGCGCGCCGCAAGCGCGGCCGGATGGCTGGCGCGATGCTCGCCGCGCGGCGGGCGTGGCTTTTGTTCTCGGCCGACGAGACGCACAAGCGGGCGGAGTTGGAGCGCATATTCGGCCGCGAGGTGCTCAGCGAGGACGCCGCCACCCCCGGCTGGCTCGACTGCCGCGCCTTGGCCGACGCGCTGGACGCAAAAACGCGGCAGGCGCACACGCTGAAGTTCCCCGAGGGCGCCGTGCTGATGCGCAAAGGGGAGCCGGCGGACCTTTTGTATCTGGTGCTGAAGGGGAGGCTGGCCGTGCTGGGCGAGACCAGCGAAGGCCGCCCCCCGAAGCTCGTCAACTTCGTGGGGCCGGGCGCGCTGCTCGGCGAAAGCGCGCTGGAGGAGGGTGCGGTGCGCACGGCCACGGTCGTCGCCGCGGAGCCTGCCGTCGTGCTGCGGCTTGCGCCGGAAATGGTCATCCGCGCGTGGGGACAGCAGCCGGAGCTGTTCATCGCGTTCTGCAAAGAGCGGATGATGCGCACGATCACCACCGCGCTCAGCTCCACGCCACTGTTCGGGGAGCTGCCGCTCGGCGTGCTGCGGGTGTTGGCGCGCGTGGCATGGATCGAGCCGTTCGCACCGGAAGAGACGATCAAGCCCGCGCACGCCTACATGCCCGCGTTTGCGGTGATCCTGCGCGGCGTCGTGCACATGCTGGACACCGGCGAAGATCCGCCGGTTTATGCGGGCAGAGGCACGCAGGGCACGGTGCTGGGGCTGCCGCGGCTTCTGGGCGAGGAGCCGCCGGCGCTGATGTATCGGGCGGAGACGAAGACGGAGCTGTTGTTCATTCCGTTCGACGCGATGGAAGACCTGATGTGGGAGATGCCGTCGTTCGCGCTGCGCGTGCGCAAGGCGGCCGAGCAGCAAACGCAAACGCTGATGCAAACGATCGCGCTCAAGCTGCGCGAGCACGAAATCGGCGACTAGCGGCCATAAGGCGCGCCGCCGCTAGAACCCTTTCAGCATTCCCGCCAGGTCGGACTGATCGAACTTCGCGCGCATGCGCAGATACACGCCGCGCATCGTGTAGCGGCTTGCGACGAAGTCCGGATCGAAGAAGCCGTCCGCGTTGAAGCCAAGCCCCACCAAGAGCTGCTCGGAGAGCGCATAGTCCACGCCCAGCCCGTAGCTGTAGCGCCGCATGCCGGCGGCCCACAGCCCCGTGCCCTGCATGGCGAGCAGCCAGCGATCGGTGAGGTCGTAAAGCAGCTCGGCCGAGGCAAGCCCCGCATAGCCGCTGATCGCAAGCGCATCGAAGCGCGCGTCGCTGCGCTTGCCGCCGAGCGTAAGCTGCAGCTCCCAATCCGGCGCGGGCCGCCAGTTCGCGCCGAGGTTCGCGATCCAGCGCAGCGCCCGCTGATGGGCGACGCCCGCGCTGCGTTGCCTGCGCCAGTCCAAATCCAGCCGCACAAGCCACACCCAGCCGTCGGCCCGCGGCCGCCAGGCCGCGCCGAGCGTCGCCAACGTCTGGTCGTTGCGCACGCCGCCCGCGCCCCATTCGGAGGCGAACTGCAGCGAACCCATCGCCGCGAGCGCCTCCAGCGGCCGCCCTTGGATCGAGGCCTGCCCGGCCCAGGCGCGCGTGTTCTGGCCGAGGCGACGATCCACGCGCAGGTTCGCGACCCAGTCCTCCGGCGTGTAACCGACGCCAAACGAATAGACGGTGTAGTCGCCCTCGCCGAACACGCCCGGCGCGTTCGGATTGAGCGCCCGAGGATGCGCGCCGCGCAACGTCTTCACGCGATCGAAGCCCAGATCCAGCGCCCAGGCGTCGTCCAGATGCAGCCGCTGTTGCAAGCCCACGTTGGCCACGGCGCGCGCGCCCTGCTCGCCGAGCCGATGCTCGTAGCCGCTACGCATCTCGGCCCCTTCCCAAAGCTGCGTGCGCGCGCCGATCCGCGTGGTGCGCACGCGCGTGCCCGCCGCATAGGCCCACTCCTCGGTGAGCGAAAGCACGGCCTCCGGCGAAAGCTGCCAGTCGGCGCGCAGCGCGGTGCGCGTCGGAAACTCCGACGAAGCGCGGGACGCGTTGAGCGTCTGCTCGTGATCCACGCCCAGCGTCAGCCGCTCGCCGACGCGCGCGGTCGCGCCGGCGGTGAGCTGATCCGAGCGGCGCGCCGCCGCCTGCGGCAGCCGGTCGCGCACCGTGCGCACGCCCGCGCGCGCCTGCCAGCGCTCCTCGCGGCGCTCGACGGAGGCCGCGGCCATCCGCCGCTGGGCGCCGGTTGTCGCAAGCTTCGTTGCGGAAAGATCCGCACGCACGCGCCAATGCGCGTTGATGCGCCACTCGCCTTCCAGGCCTGCGCGCCGCGCGCCGTTCTCCGAGCCTTGCACCTGGCCCAGCCCGAAGCCGTCCGCGACGTCGCGCAGATAGAGTCGGCCGCGGATCGCGTCTTGGGCGACGATGCCTTCCACCTTCCACGCGCGCCGGCGGCCGAAGTCCGCGGTCTCGCTCTGCGCGGCCTCCGCGCGCAGCGTCAGCGTCGGCGTGGGCTGATAGGTCGCGTCCACGCCGAGCAGGCGGTCGTCCTTGCCGGGGCGGCCCTCCTGCACCGCGCTCGCCCCCACCTCCAGCGCGCCGCCTTCGCCTGCGCGCAGGTAGGCGCGGCCGCCTGCGGTCGTGAACTGGCTCGTCGTGCCATCGGTCTCGTATTCGGCGACGATGAACACCGGATTGAGCGAGGCGTCGTGCGCCGGCACCGGCTGCTTGAAGAACACCGTGCCGGCCAGATAGTCGATGTCGTAGTCGAGATGCGGCGAAAGCAGGCGGCGATCGAGCACATGCTCCGGATGCAGCCGATCGCGCGTCTCGATCCAAATCCGCTCGGAGCCGACGACGATGTTGCGCTGGCCGAGCCGATACAGGCCGGAGATGCCGCGCCCCGGGATTTCGTCGCGCGCCTTCGTGCGGCCGGTGCGCGTCGCAAACGCGGTGAAGCCCGCGCGCTCGCCGTGCAGCGCGGCCTTCGCGCCGGTGAGCCTCCGGGCGTAGCGGCCAAGCTCGGTGTGATCGAGGCCGGTGTCGAAATCGCCATAGAGCGCGTAGAACGCGTCGCGCTCCAGCTTCAGGTAGAGCTTGTGGCTGCTCGGCGCATCGAACTGCTGACCGGAGGCATCGCCATACACCGTGTACCAGCGGTTCGGATCGATCGCGCCCGCATGGCCCGTCGGGTTGCGGCCCTGGGTCTTGGCCGTGTCGTAGGCGAGCGTGAGCAGCGTCTTCCCTTGGATGCGGCCCTTCGCGTAGAACGCGGCGCGGCCGTTCTTCCAGATCTTCCGCTCGCCGCGGCCCTGCCCGATCGGCTGCATCGCGCCGCGGATGCGGTCGTAGCCCACCGAGCCTTCGGCGAAGCCCACCAGGATCCACTCGCGCGCGGCCGGCTCGATCCAAGCCCGCACCGTCTCCTCGCGGTCGGCGAGCGCAAAGCGCAGCGTCGCCTCCCCAGGCGTCGTCGTCGGCGCAAGCGCGATCAGCGCAACGCCGTCCTTGCCGATCACGAACCGCCCCTTCGCCTGCGGCGTAGGCATGCCGTCTTCGGGCATGCGGTCGGCCGGCCGATACGGCGGATCCACGGTGAACTCGCCCACCATGCCCTCGCGCGCCGGCCGGCCGCGGCGATCGAAGAACCGCACCGCGATCACCGGCTCGGAGACGCCGTCCGCCGCAGCCTTCGTCCGCTCCGGCAGCCAGCGCGCCGCCACCGGCTCGCCCGCGAACTCCACGGTGCGCACAAGCCTTGCGATCTCGCGTCCCTGCTTGTCGCGCACGATCGCGACGAAGCGGTTTTCGCCTTCTTCGAGATGCACGTTGCGCCAATGGCTGATCGCGACCAGCCCGCGCTTCTTTGCGCCCTCGAACGCAAGCCGGCTCACCGCGCGATCGCCGAGCCGCAGCTCCACGGTGGTGCCCGCCGGATGCGCGATCAGCACATGCGTGGCCGGAATCGCCGGGCGCGCGTTCTCGGTCGGGTAAAGCCAGGCCGCCTTCCCCACCGGCGCCTGCGCGAACCAAGCGTCCAGATCGGTCGGATCAGGCGCCTTCGGCACCGGCGCGGGCCGATACTTCGGCTTCGGCCGCCCGTCCACGCTCCAGTCGCCAAGCGCTTCGCCCTGGCCGTCCGCCCAGACCGTCTCCAGATCCGTCTCCAGCATCCGCTTGAGCCGATAGCCCTCGATCGTGATCTCGGTGCGGCGGTTTTGCGCGCGGCCCGCTTCGGTGGCGTTCGAGGCGATGGGCTGGCGATCCGCCATCCCGCGCCAACCGATCTGCGCGGGCGCAAGCCCCAGCCTTTGCGCGAGGTATTCGGCCACGCTCTTCGCGCGCGCCTCCGAAAGCGCCTGGTTGTCCGCGAACTCGTCGCGGTGCTCGGGCGCGATCGGCACGTTGTCCGTGTGCCCCACGACCTCGATGCGCTTAATCGTGAGGCCCTCGATCGCGCGAAGCTCCTCCACGAGCGCATCCAGCTTCGCGCGCCGCTCGGCGTTGAGATCGGCCTTGCGCGTCTCAAAGTGCAGATGCAACGTGCGCGCGATGCGCACCGGCACGCGCTGCACCGTGTCGCGCACGCGGTTGGCCGCATGCGCGGTCTGCTCGCTGCGGCCGGCGGCGTTCGTGTAGCGCACCCAGGCCTCGGCCGTCTTCGCGCCGCCATCGCCGCCGCCGATGAGCTTGAGGCGCACCCGCTGCTCCGCCTTCTCCGGATCGAGCGGCACGATCCACACGCCGCCCTCGCGCTTGGGGCGCGCAGGCTTGCCGTCCAGCGTCGTCGCCTCCGGCGCGATCCGCCAGCCCGCAGGCGGCTTGTAGACGAGCGCCATTTCGGAAAGCCGGACGCCCGCGCCGCGCAACACGGTCAGCTCCGCCCACACCGCCCCGTCCTCGGGCGCAAGCTTGTGCCCGAGCCGCACCGGCGCGGCCGGGGGCTTGGCGATGCGCACCGGGAAGTTCGCGCGCACCACGCGCCCGGGGCCGACCTCCACGATCTGCTGGATCGCGCGCCCGCCGAAGCGCGCCGAGCGCATCGGCGCAGGCGTCAAGCCCCGCGGCAACGACTCCGTATCCAGCTGCACCACATGCGACCCCAGCGGTACGCGCCGGAAGTGGAAAAAGCCATACGGATCGGTGGTGGCGAAGCGGCCGTCCTCCAAATACACGCGCACGCCCGGCACGCCGGGCTCGTTGGGCGCATTGAAGTCGTCGCCCGCGCCCGGGGTCGCCCGGCCCCACGCGCGCGCGCCGCCCTCGTCCACGAACACGCGCCCGACGATCTCGCCGGTGCTGCGCATCAAGTCTTCGCGCACCATAACCGTCGCTTGGCTTACGTTGGAGCGCACCGGCTGCCCCAACTGCGTGCCCGCGGCCCACGCCGCGTTCGTCGCCGCGCCCAGCTCCGCGTTCGGCCCGATGCGGGCGAGATACCAGAGCTGATGCTTCGCGCTGGGGCTGCCGGCCGCGCCCATCGTGCCGAGCGCAAACTTAAGCGTGCGGCCATCGGCGCTGATCGCGGGCGCGATCGGCCGCCCGTCGAGCTTGGCGGATCCGCGCACATAGCGGAAGCCGCGCGGCAGCCGGTCGATGAGCACCGCGTTGTTCACCGC
>CAZTLD010000060.1:0-94 GCA_964614395.1 uncultured Zetaproteobacteria bacterium | reverse complement strand
ACCCAACTCCGCGTTCGGCCCGATGCGGGCGAGATACCAAAGCTGATGCTTCGCGCTGGGGCTGCCGGCCGCGCCCATCGTGCCGAGCGCAAAC
>CAZTLD010000059.1:0-6694 GCA_964614395.1 uncultured Zetaproteobacteria bacterium | reverse complement strand
GCGATCTTTGCGGTCGTGGCGGTGCTGATGGGGGCGCTGCCGCTTGTGGCCTCTTACCTCTTGGCCGAGCAGCGGCCGGATGCGGAAAAGCTTTCGCCTTACGAGTGCGGCTTTGAGGCGTTCGGCGATGCGCACATGCAGTTCGATGTGCGCTTCTATCTGATGGCGATCCTGTTCGTCGTGTTCGACATTGAGTCCGCGTTTCTGTTCCCGTGGGCGGTGGTGCTCGATGCGATCGGGCTGTTTGGGCTTGTGGAGATGTTCCTGTTTCTGTTCATCTTGATCGTGGGTTATGCCTATGCATGGAAGAAGGGGGCGCTGCAATGGGAATAGAGGGCGTCTTTGAGAAGGGCTTCATCACGACGACCGCGGATAAGCTCATCACCTGGGCGCGCACGGGTTCGCTGTGGCCGATGACGTTTGGGCTTGCCTGCTGCGCGGTGGAGATGATGCACGCAGGCGCCAGCCGCTACGATCTCGATCGCTTCGGGATCGTGTTTCGCCCCAGCCCCCGGCAATCGGACGTGATGGTCGTGGCAGGCACGCTCGTCAACAAGATGGCGCCGGCGCTCAGGAAGGTTTACGACCAGATGGCCGAGCCGAGATGGGTGATCTCGATGGGCTCGTGCGCGAACGGCGGCGGCTACTACCACTATTCGTATTCGGTCGTGCGCGGCTGCGACCGGATCGTGCCGGTGGACATTTATGTGCCGGGCTGCCCGCCGACTGCGGAGGCGCTGATCTACGGCTTCATTCAGTTGCAGGAAAAGATTCGCCGCACGTTCACGGTGGCGCGCTAGGAGGCTTGGATGGTGCAGGACGACTTGCATCGCGCGAGCGCTTCCGACCGAGCCGAGGTGCGCGCGCTCAAGGAGCGCTTCGGGGATGCGGTGCTGGCGGTCGAGGACGGGCTGGACTGCCCCGTCGTCGTGCTCGACAAGGGCGTGATCGTCGAGGCCTGCCACCTTTTGAAGTCGGAGCACGGCTACGAGCAGCTGATGGACCTTTGCGGCGTGGACATGTCCGAATACCCGGGGCATCCGAAGGACGCGCCGCGTTTCTTGGTCGTGTATCACCTCTTGTCGGTGTCGCGCAACTGCCGCATCCGGCTGAAGGTGCCGGTGGGGGAGCGCGAGCTTGTGGATTCGGTGGTCGAGGTCTGGCCGGCGGCGGACTGGTTCGAGCGCGAGGCGTTCGACATGTTCGGGATCATCTTCCGCAACCATCCGGATCTGCGCCGCATCCTCACCGATTACGGCTTCGAGGGGCATCCGCTGCGCAAGGACTTTCCGCTCACCGGCCGCGTGGAGATGTTCTTCGACGAAAAGGAATGGCGCTGCGTGTATCGGCCGAATCAGCTGGAGAACCGCGTGCTGATCCCGAAGACCTGGCCGGGGGTGGATCGTGGCTGAGATCAGGAACTACACGCTGAACTTCGGCCCGCAGCATCCGAGCGCGCACGGGGTGCTGAGGCTTGTGTTGGAGCTGGACGGCGAGGTCGTCGAGCGCGCGGATCCGCACATCGGGCTTTTGCATCGCGGCACGGAAAAGCTTTTCGAATACAAGACCTATCACCAGAACATCCCCTATTTCGACCGCTTCGACTATGTCTCGATGATGTGCAACGAGCACGCCTATGTGCTCGCGGTGGAAAAGCTTTTGGGTATCACGCCGCCCGAGCGCGCGCAGTACATCCGCGTGATGTTCGCAGAGCTCACCCGCATCCTGAACCACTGCCTGTGGTTGGGCGCGCATGCGCTCGACATTGGCGCGATGACCGTGTTCCTTTACTGCTTCCGCGAGCGCGAGGACATTTTCGATTTCTATGAAGCGGTGAGCGGTGCGCGCATGCATGCGGCCTACTTCCGGCCGGGCGGCGTGCACAAGGATCTTCCGGACGGGCTTTTGGATCGGATCTGGGAGTTCACCGAGCGTTTTCCCGGCTATGTGGACGAGTATGAGACGCTGCTTACGGAAAACCGCATCTGGAAGCAGCGCACCGTGGACATTGGCGTGGTGGACAAGGAAACGGCATTGGCGCTTGGCTTTACCGGCCCGATGCTGCGCGGCTCGGGTGTCGCTTGGGATCTGCGCAAGATGCAGCCGTATGACGTTTACGACAAGGTGGACTTCGAAATCCCTGTGGGCACGACCGGCGATTGCTACGACCGGTATCTCGTGCGCGTGGAGGAGATGCGCGAGGCGAACAAGATCGTGCGCCAGTGCGTTGAATGGCTGGAGAAGAACCCGGGGCCGGTGCGCGTGGACGACTACAAGCACGTGCCGCCGCCGCGCAAGCTGATGAAGTCGGACATGGAGGCGCTGATTCACCACTTCAAGTTCTTCTCCGAGGGCTATCACGTGCCGGCTGGCGAGGTGTATCAGGCGGTGGAGCACCCGAAAGGGGAGTTCGGCGTTTACATCGTCTCGGACGGCTCGAACAAGCCCTACCGGATCAAGGTGCGCGCGCCGGGCTTTGCGCATCTTGCGGCGCTCGATTACATGTGCCGCGGGCACATGATCGCCGATGTGGTCACGATCATCGGCACGCAGGACATCGTGTTCGGGGAGATCGACCGATGAGCGCGCCGCGCTTTTCCGAGGAGAGGCTGCAGGAGATCGAGGCGCTCGCGAAGCGCTATCCCGGGCGGCGTTCGCTGCTTTTGCCGGTGTTGCACATGGCGCAGCAGGATTTCGGCCATGTGGGCGAGGATGTGCAGCGGATGGTGGCCGAGGTGGTCGGCGTGCCGCTGATGTGGGTCAAGGAAGTGGTCACATTTTACACGATGTTTCGCGAGCAGCCGTGCGGGAAGTATCTGGTGGAGTTTTGCACGAATGCATCCTGCATGGTGAATGGCGCTTATGAATTGATGCAGACGATGTGCGATAGGCTCGGCATCAAGCCGGGCGAGACGACGCCGGACGGGCTGTTCACGGTGAAAGAGGTGGAGTGCCTCGGGGCCTGTGCGGGCGCGCCGGTGGTGCAGGTGAACCACGGGCCTTATCGCGAGCGCGCCGATGAGGCGTTCGTGGAGGAGCTGATCAACGAGGCGCGAAAGGAGGCGGGGGCGTGATCCCGAAGGATCCGAGCGAGGTGCGTTCGATCACGTTGGCGCGTACGCATGTGCCGAACATGCGCAGGCTCGATGTGGCGCGCGCGCACGGGGCCTATCGCGTCGCCGAGCGCGTGCTCAAGGAAAAGATGCCGCCTTCTGCGATCATTGATGAGGTGAAGGCCTCCGGAATCCGTGGCCGGGGCGGCGCGGGGTTTCCGACGGGGCTCAAATGGTCGTTCGTGCCGCGCAACTCCGGCAAGCCCACCTATTTGATGTGCAACGCCGACGAGGGCGAGCCCGGCACGTTCAAGGATCGCGACATCATGCGCTTCGATCCGCACCTGTTGATCGAGGGGATGATCATCGCGGCTTATGCGCTCGACGTGCACAGCGCCTACATCTACATCCGCGGCGAGTTCACAGCCGAAGCCAAGGTGCTCAACGAAGCGATCGCCGAGGCCTATGCGGCCGGATTTTTGGGCGAGAACATCTTCGGCGCGGGCTACGATCTCGACATCACTGTGCATCGCGGCGCAGGCGCCTACATCTGCGGCGAGGAGACGGCGCTCATCGAGTCGGTGGAAGGCAAGCCCGGCCGGCCGCGCTTCAAGCCGCCGTTTCCAGCGGTGGAGGGCTTCTACCGCTGCCCCACGGTCGTGAACAACGTCGAGACGTTGGCGACGATTCCGATCATCGTCGAGCGGGGCGGCGCGTGGCATGCGGCGATCGGCCGGCCGAACAACACCGGCTGCAAGATCTTTTCCGTTTCCGGCTGCGTGAATCGGCCGGGGAACTATGAAGTGCCGCTTGGGATTTCGCTCAAGGAGCTGATCGAGAACTACGCTGGCGGCGTGCGGCACGGCACAAAGCCCAAGGTAGTGATTCCGGGCGGATCGTCCGCGCCGTGGCTGACCGCGGAGCACTACGAGATCCCGATGACCTTTGACGATCTTGCGAAGGCCGGCTCGATGCTGGGATCCGGCGCGGTGATCGTGCTCGATGAGAGCGTGGATTTGGTGCGCGTGGCCTGGCGGCTTGCGCACTTTTACGCGCACGAATCGTGCGGGCAGTGCACGCCGTGCCGCGAGGGGACGGGGTGGCTTGCGCGCATCTTGGACCGGATCGTCGCGGGCCAAGGAACGAAGGAGGACATCCAGGTGTTGGAGGACGCCGCTGAGCACATGGCCGGGCGCACGATCTGCGCGCTTGCGGACGGCGCGGCGGCTCCGGTGCTGTCGCTCGTGCGGCTGTTTCCGGAAGAGCTTCATCGGCGCGTGATGGGGAAGGCGGCATGACGACGCTTTACATCGACGATCGCGAGATCACGGTGCCGGCGGGCACGACGATTCTCGAGGCCTGCCGGATGCACGGGATCAAGGTGCCGTATTTTTGCTACCACCCGGAGCTTTCGGTGGCGGCGAACTGCCGCATGTGCCTGGTTGAGGTGGAGGGCTGGAACAAGCCTGCGGCAAGCTGCTGCACGCCGGTGCAGGAAGGCATGCGCGTGCGCACGAATAGCCCGAGCATCGTCGAAGACCGCAAGATGGTGATGGAGTATCTGCTTTTGCACCATCCGCTCGACTGCCCCGTCTGCGACCAGGGCGGGCACTGCAAGCTGCAGGACTATGCGGTCGAATACGGCCCGGATCGGGGGCGCTACCGCGAGCCGAAAAGGGCGGTCGTGGACGTGGATCTGGGGCCGTTCGTCGCCACCTGCATGACGCGCTGCATCCATTGCACGCGCTGCGTGCGCTTCGCCGAGGAGATCGCCGGCACGCACGACATGGGTGTCTTGTATCGCGGCGATCGGATGCAGATCACCGGTATCGTGGAAAAGGCGTTGGAAAGCGAGCTTTCCGGCAACCTTCCGGACATCTGCCCGGTGGGGGCGTTGCTCGACAAGCCGAGCCTTGATGTGGCGCGGCCTTGGGAGCTTGATCGGCACAAGTCCACCTGCACGCAGTGCCCGCAGGGCTGCGACATCGAGATTCTGGCGCGCGGCGATGAAGTCGTGCGCATCGTGCCGGCCGAGGGTGGCGTGGAGCCGTGGATCTGCGACCGCGGCCGCTATGTGTTCGATGCGTTTCGCTCGCCGGAGCGGATCCTTGCGCCGCGCGTGCGCAACGACGCAGGGGAGCTTGAGGAGACGACGTGGGATGAGGCGTTCGCGCGCGCGCGCGAGCTTCTGGAAGGCAAGCGCGTGGGGATCGTGTTCTCGCCCGATTGGAGCGTGGAGGGGCATACCGCGATCCGCCTGATGCGCGATGCGGCGTTTCCGGATGCGAAGGTGGCCTGCGATCTGCACCGGCGCGACATGCGTCCGTTTGCGTTCGAAGAGGGCCTGGCGATGACGGTGGAGCAGATCGAGGCCGTGGATCGGGTCGTGATCTTGGGTTCGGATCTGCGCCAGCGCCTGCCGCTTTTGATGCAGCGGCTGCGCAAGCGGGTGCGGCAGGGCAGGCCCGTCTGGCGCATCGGCGCGATGAACTACCGGACGAACATGGAGATCGCGCGCGATGCGATCATCCGCCCGCGCGACTGGCCGGCGGTGATTGCGCGCGCGATGGAGCAGGTGATCGAGCTCGGCTACGAGGCGGCTGGGATGCGCGAGTGGATGGCGGCCGTGCCCGAGCGCCACGAGGCGGGCAAGATCCTTGCCGACGCGCTCGTGGCCGAGTCCTGCGCGTTGCTCGTCGGCGAGGAGATTCGCAGCCATCCGGATGCGGCGGCGCTCATCTGGGGGCTGGATCTATTGATGCGCGCCTGCGGCCACGCCGAGGCCGAGCGCGACGGGCGCAACCTGATCCCGGAGGGGATGAACGCGCCGACGATCACGCGCCTTTTCGCCGATATCCGCACCTCGGTGGGCGAGATCTTCGCCGCCGCCGAGCGTGGCGAGCTCGATGCGGTGGTGCTGATCGGCTCCGATCCGGTGGGCGACGGGCTGTTTCCGAGCGTCGCCCAGCGGGCGCTTGCCCGCGTGCCGCTCGTGCAGGTAGGCGCGATTTCGGGCGACATTTCGCGCTTTGCCGCGGTGCAGTTGCCGGCGGCGGCCTATTCGGAGATCGACGGCACCTTCGTGAACATGGAGGGGCGCGTGCGCGTGGCGCAGAAGCCCTTGCGCTCGCTGGGCGAGGAACGGCCGCTGTGGAAGGTGATGATGCGGCTGGTCGTGGAGATGGGCGGAGAGCCGCCGGTGGTCTCGCTGGATGAGCTGCGCGCGGAGGTGGCCCGCCGCGTGCCGGAGCTTGCCGAGGCATGGAACGGCAAGCCCATCTCCGACGAGGCGCTGCGGCTTCGCCCGCGCCGCAATAGGGATGCGGCGCATCTGCCGAGTTGGCGGCCGCAGCGGCGGCTGGATCTCGTGTCCAGGTATTCGATGTATCGCGAAGGCATGTGGGCGCGCGCGTCGCGTTTCCTGAGCGAGGCGGGCGTGCTGCATGCGTTGCCGGATCTCGTGATGCATCCGGCCACGTTCGCGGAGCTTGGCGTGAAGCCCGGGGAGGAGATCGTCGTGGAAAGCGATCTCGGCGCGCATCGGTTCGTCGTGCAGCCGCGCGAGGACGTGGCCGAGGGCGTGCTGTTCGTCGCGAAGCGCGGCGTGGCGGGCGATCTTTCCGACGTGGTCGAGGTGGATC
>CAZTLD010000058.1:0-6751 GCA_964614395.1 uncultured Zetaproteobacteria bacterium | reverse complement strand
GATCTCCACATCGTCCAGCACCAGATACGGGTCGCTGCCGCCGAGCTCCAACACGCACGGCTTGAGATGCCGGCCGCAGGTTTCGGCGATCGCGCGCCCCGCTCGGACGCTGCCGGTGAGGCTTGCGCCGGCGATCTCCGGCCAGCCGATCGCCTCGTGCACCCAGTCTTCCGCAAACACGCCCACCCGCACGAGATCGCCGAACACCTCGGTGAAAAGTTCATCAAGCATCTCCGCGCATCCGGGCGTGCTCGGGGCATGCTTGATCACGCATCCGTTGCCCGCCGCCACCGCCGGCCCGGCAAAGCGCACGACTTGCCAGAACGGAAAGTTCCACGGCATCACGCCGAGAATCACGCCCAGCGGCACATAGCGCACTTCGGCGCGCAGATCAGGCTCATGGAGCGTGCGAGGCCTGAGCCACTCCGGCGCGCGCTCGGCGATCACTCGCAAGCTTTTCGCGCACTTGGCCACCTCCGCACGCGCTTCCCGAATGGGCTTGCCCATCTCGGCGGTGATGACGCAAGCAGCGTCTTCGGCGCGAGCTTCCAACGCGTGCGCAAGCTGACGCAGAAGCGATGCACGCCTTTCGACGCTTTCCTCGCGCCAAGCGCGCTGCGCGCGGCAAGCGGCTCGGATGGAATGCTTGAGCTCGTCCTCGCTCCATCCGCGGTATTCCCCGATCACCTTCCCCGTGTAGGGATTGCGCGCCACGAACACAGAACGCATCGCCGCCTCCTTTGCAACGATTATGCGCGCAAGCCTTGCCAAGAGTAAAGCATATGTTTCGCTGCGGAGGCTTGCGTTGTTCCCTCCCACGGACGATGATGCATGGATGAGCATGCGCTCGCGGACTGAACGCGATTTGGAGGCGTTGCGCAAGATGGTGCTTGCACATCTGCGGCCATGGCGGGTGCGCGTGTGGTTGTTCGGTTCCAGAGCGCGAGGCGATGCGGCGCCGGGTTCGGATGTGGACATTGCGGTGTGGCCGGAAGAGGACGTGCCGCCGGACTGGCTTGCGCCATTGCGCGAGGCGCTGGAGGAAAGCTGTTTGCCGTGGGAGGTGGACATCGTGGATTTGCGCGAGGCCTCGGAGGCGGTCCGGCAAGCGGTGGCGCGGGAGGGCGTGCCATGGAACGATTGAAGTCCCAGCTTGCGCTTGCGGATCGCGCGTTGCGCTCGCTGGAAGCGGTGTTGGAGATCCCTCATCCCGATGCGATCGCGCGCGATGCGGCCATTCAGCGTTTCGAATATAGCTTCGAGGCGGTGTGGAAATGTGCGCAGCGCTACTTGCGCGTGGCGGAAGGGCTGCAGGCGGCTTCGCCGAAAGCGGTGGTGCGCGCAAGCATCCGCGTGGGGCTTCTTTCGGAGGAGGAAGGGCGGCGGGCGCTCGCGATGGTGGACGACAGGAATCTGACCGTGCATACCTACAACGAGCCTTTGGCGCAGGCGATCCATGCGCGCTTGCCCCAGCACGCGCACCTGATGCGCCGCTGGCTGGATACGATCCGCGCGCGCTTGGGCGAAGGCTAGCTTTTACGTCGGCTTCCGCGCGCGTTTGACGCTCAAGGGGCAAGCCCTAGGATGCGGCCGCACCTTGCTCCCTGAAGGTGCAATCCTTACCGAAGGGGCGGGTTTCGTGGCGCTGAAGCACTACCTTCTTTCTCCGGGGCCCACGGCGGTTCCCGAGCGCGTGCTGCTGAAGATGGCCGCGCCGATGATCCACCACCGCACGCCGCAGTTTTCGCAGATCTTCGCGGAAACGCGCGAGATGCTGCGGCAGGTGTTCCAGACGGAACAAGACCCGATCATGCTCGCCTCCAGCGGCACCGGCGCGATGGAGGCTGCGCTCGTCAACCTCTGCTCGCCGGGCGATACGATCATCTATGTCAACGGCGGCAAGTTCGGCGAGCGCTGGGGGAAGATCGCGGCCAAGCATGGCCTGAGGGCGGCGGAGATCAAAGTGCCGTGGGGCGAGGCGGTAACACCCGAGGCCGTGGCCGAGGCGCTCGAGCGGCATCCCGAGGCCAAGGCCGTGTGCGTGCAGGCCTCGGAGACCTCGACCACGACCGAGCATCCGGTGCGCGAGATCGCCGAGATCGTGCGCGCGCGCCCCAACACGGCGCTCGTCGTGGATGCGATCACGGCGTTGGGCGTGGTGGATCTTCCGATGGACGAGTGGGGCTTGGATGCGGTAGTCAGCGGCTCGCAGAAAGCGTTCATGCTGCCGCCGGGGCTTGCGATGATCGCGTGTTCTGAAAAATACTGGCGGCTTGCCGAAGGGGCGCGCTGCGGCCGGTTTTACTTCGATCTCGCCGCCGAGCGCAAGGCGCAGGCCCAAGGCAGCGACACGACGGCGTGGACGCCGGCTGTCTCTCTCATCATCGGCCTGCACGAGGTGCTGACGATGATGCTGGATGAGGGGCTGGCGAACGTATTCGCGCGGCATGCGCTGCTTGCGGAGGCGGCGCGCGCAGGTGTCGAGGCCTTGGGGCTTCGGCTGATCTCCAAGCGCCCGGCGACAAGCGCCACCGGCGCGTTCATCCCTGAAGGGATCCCGGGCGGCGCGTTCGTCAAATATCTCCGCGATCAGATGGGGGTGACGTTCGCCGGCGGGCAGGATCAGTTCAAGGGCAAGATCGTGCGCATTGCGCATCTCGGCTACTACGATGCGTTCGACATCGTGATCGCGATTTCGGCGCTGGAGATGGCCTTGAAGCGCTTTGGCGTGGAGGTGCCGTTGGGGAAAGGCGTGGCCGCGGCCGAAGCGGTGCTCACCGAGCGATTCCCGAAGCCGGTGGCGTGATGGCGCTGCGCGTCTGGATTGCGGACAAGATGTCGGCGAAGGCCGCCGAGCGGCTGCGCGCGCACGGGATCGAGCCGATCGTCGCGGTGGGCGTAAGCGACGAAGAAAAGCTCAAGCTTGCCGCCGAGGTGGATGCGATCCTCGTGCGCTCGGCGACGAAGATCACGGCCGAGATGATCGCGCGCGCGAAGCGCCTCAAGGCGGTGGGGCGCGCCGGCATCGGCGTGGACAACATCGATGTCGCCGCCTGCACGCGGCGCGGCATCGTCGTGATGAACACCCCGCACGGCAATGCCGTGACGACGGCGGAGCTGGCGGTGGCGATGATCATGGCCGCGGCGCGTTGGATTCCGCAGGCCGATGCGTCCACGAAGGCCGGCAAGTGGGAGAAAAACCGCTTTTTGGGCGTGGAGCTCACCGGCAAGACGGCGGGCGTGGTCGGCGCAGGCAACATCGGTGCGATCGTCTGCGATCGGCTCAAGGGCCTGAAGATGCGCGTGCTCGTCTACGATCCCTACATTTCGGACGCCCGCGCCGAGGCGATGGGCGTGGAGAAGGTGGGGTCGCTTTCTGAGCTTGCCAAGGCGGCGGACGTGCTCACGGTGCATGTGCCGCTCACGCCGCAAACGCGGCATCTCATCAACGCCGAGATCATCGCGCAGATGAAGCCGGACGCGATTCTGGTGAATTGCGCGCGCGGCGGCGTCGTGGACGAGGAAGCGCTCGTGGAGGCGTTGAAAAACAAGCGCATCCGCGCTGCGGCGGTGGATGTCTACGAAAAGGAGCCAGCCCGCGACCATCCCCTGTTTTCGCTGGACAACGCCATCTGCACGCCGCACATCGGCGCTTCCACGATCGAGGCGCAGGAGAACGTCGCGATCCAGATCGCCGAGCAGGTGGCGCAGTATCTGCTGCGCGGCGTGGTGCGGCATGCGGTGAACATGCCTTCGCTTCCCGAAGACGAGCAAAGAAGGCTTGCGCCCTATTTGGATCTCGCGCGCCGCATCGGGCGCTTTTTGGGCGGCACGATGCGGCCTGGTTTTACCCGCGTGCGTATCGCCTTCGAGGGCCAAGCGGCCGAGCTTCCGACGCGCCCGTTGGTGCACGAGATCCTGTGCGGGCTCTTGTCCGGCGCGATGGAAGAAGTGAACCCCGTCAACGCGCCGATGATCGCGCGCGAGCGCGGCATTGCGGTTGAGGAAACGACGCGCGAGGCCACCGGCACCTTCGCTTCGCTCATCCGCGTGGAGGTCGAGGGCGACGAAGGCCAGCGGGCCGTGGCCGGCACCCTGTTCGACGGCGTGCGGCCGCGCTTCGTCGAAGTGGACGGCTGCGAGATCGAGGTCGCGCCGAAGGGATCGCTGGTGTTGATCCACAACGAGGATCGGCCGGGCGTGATCGCCGCCGTCGGCAAGGCCTTGGCCGATGCGAACGTGAACATCGCGGACTTTCGCCTGGGCCGCCGGCCGGGCACGCGCGAGGCCGCCGCAGTCGTGCGCGTGGACTCGCCGCCGCCTGAGACGGCGCTGCGCGCGATCGCCGAGCAGCCGTTCGTGCGGCTCGTGCGCTATGTGGAACTGGAACCGCAACGATGAGCGTCTTTGCCCCGGTGGGCGGCGTCGTCGAAACCTTCGGTGCGCGCGTGGCCGAGCTGCGCACGCTGGAAGCACGGCTGCGCGCGCTCTTTCTCGCACACGGCTGCATTGAGGCGATCGTGCCGCTCGTGGAGCGGCCGGCGGTGTTGCACGCGGGCGCGGGCGCTTTTCTTGCCGAGCGCACGCTCGTGTTCACCGATCCAGGGGATGGTCTTCCGCTTGCGCTCAGGCCGGACATCACACCGCAAATCGCGCATCTCGTCGCCACGCGCCTGCCGGATGCGGAAACGGCGCGCCTGTTTTACGCCGGGCCCGTGTTCAGCGCCCGCGCCGAAACCCCGGACGGCCGAAGGGAGCAATGGCAGTGCGGTGTTGAGATCTTCGGCGTGCCTGCGCCGGACGGCGATGCGGAGGCGCTGGGGCTTGCTGCGCGCGCGCTGCAAGAGGCGGGCTTTGCCGCGCCGGTCTTGCTCGTCGGGCACATGGGTCTGGTGCGCGCGCTTGTCGCGGGCTCCCAGCATCCGCTGGAGCGCTGGATTGAAGTGTTCGCCCGCCGCTCGCCGGAAGATGCGGCGGAGCTGGCCGAAAAGGATGCGCTTGATCCGGCGTGCAAGCGGCTCGTCGTGGAGCTGTGCCACGCCGATGGAGCATGGCTTGCAAAGCGACGAAACGAAGGCCCGGAGGCGTTCCGCCATGCGGCCGAAGAGCTTAGGGCGCTCGTGGAGATGGTGCGCAGCGCGCATCCCGAGGTGGCCGTGCGCGTGGAGCCGGCCTTGGTGCCGCGGTTTCTCTACCACAATGGTGTGGTGTTTGCGGGCTACAGCCGAAAAGCGCCGCAGCCCCTGCTGCAAGGCGGGCGGTATGACGCGATGATGCGCGCGCATGGGCGCGAACTGCCGGCGGTCGGCTTTTCGATGGATCTCTGGACTTGGCTGGACGTCTTGGAGGCCGAGGCATGCCGGTGAGGATCGCGGTCGGCGCGCAATGGGGCGACGAGGGCAAGGGCAAGGTGATTGATGCGCTTGCGCACGAGGCGGACATCGTCGCGCGCTTTCAGGGCGGGCCGAACGCGGGGCACACCTTGATCGTCGGCGGCCGGAAAACCGTGCTGCACCACATCCCTTCCGGCGTGCTGCATCCGGGCAAGCTTTGCCTGATCGGCAACGGCGCGGTGATCGATCCGCTGCGCTTGGCCGACGAGATCGCCTCGCTTGAGGCCGCGGGCGTTGCCGTGGATGGGCGTCTCGTCGTGTCCGAGCGTGCGCATTTGATCTGGCCGTTCCATCGCGCCTTGGATCGCGCACGCGAGGCCCAAGGCCAAGGCATCGGCACGACGGGCAGCGGCATCGGCCCAGCCTATGAGGACAAAGCCGCGCGCCGCGGCGTGCGCGTGGCGGACCTGCGATCCAAAGACATCCAAGCGCGTTTGCGCGCGCGGCTCGTTGCGGCCAATGCCGAGCTCGCGTTTCTGGGCGCGCCTGAGGTGGCATGGGAGGAAGTGGAGGAAGCGCTTTCCGTCGCAAAGCGGCTGCTTCTGCCGCGGGCTGCGGACACGGCCCGTGTGGTGCGGGAAGCGGTGCGCGCGGGCAAGCGCGTGCTGCTCGAGGGCGCGCAAGGGATCATGCTGGATCTGGATTTCGGCACCTACCCGTTCGTGACTTCGTCGAACACGCTGCCGGCGGCGGCGCTTTCGGGCTTGGGCGTGCCGTGGAACGCGGTGGAGGAGATTATCGGCATCTGCAAGGCCTACACGACGCGCGTCGGCGCAGGCCCCTTCCCTACTGAGCTTTACGATGGGAAAACGAAGCTTGATCCCATCGGTAAGCATCTTGCCGAGCGCGGCGCGGAGTTCGGCGCGACCACGGGGCGGCCGCGGCGCACCGGCTGGCTGGATCTGGTGGCGCTGCGCTACGCGGTGCAGGTGGGCGGCATGACGATGCTGGCGATCACGAAGCTTGATGTGCTGGACGGCCTGGACGAAGTGGCCGTGGCCGTCGGCTACCGGCTGGACGGCGAAACGATCCACGAGTTCCCTGCCGATGCCGAGGCGCTGGGCCGCGTGGAGCCGATATTCGAGCGTATGCCCGGCTGGGCGCGCACGCAGGGCGTGCGCCGCTGGGAGGAACTGCCGCGCGAGGCGCAAGCGTTTCTCGATGTCATCGCCGAATATGTCGGCGTACCGGTGCGGATCGTCTCCACCGGCGCAGAGCGCAGCGAACTTCTGCGCGTCGTAGACTAAGCCAGCCCCTACTGGCGAAACCTCATGGCGGCGCTACAATAGCGCGCCATTGCGATGGTGGACGTAGCTCAAGGGTAGAGCACCGGGTTGTGGTCCCGGTGGTTGGGGGTT
>CAZTLD010000057.1:3534-6863 GCA_964614395.1 uncultured Zetaproteobacteria bacterium | reverse complement strand
CGCCTTCCCGCAGGCGCGCGATGGCGCGCTCCAGAGGGGAGAGATCAAAGTCCATAGCCTGGATTTTGAGCGCGCAACGGGCGAGGTCAACCGATGCTTCCGACGACGAAAGGCGAATGTATGCGCTCGCCGCGGCCCCCTCATCGGGCGGCCTTTTCCTGTTCAAGCCATCGGGGTTCGGGTTCGCATGCGCAGCAGTCGTGCCAAGGAGGGGTGTCGGCGTGCATGCTTTTGGAGGAAAGACGAAAGTCTCTGAACGCGTGCATCGCAAGCGTGCCCATCTCCCAAGCGCGGAAGCAGGCGACCATCGGGCCTTCCGCCGCGCCCAGCGCCACCAGAAGCGGCCAGTAGTGCTCGCGCGTGGGATGGGCGCGGCGGCCGTAGGGAAGCGCCCACGGATCGAGGAGTGCTTCGGCGTCCCGTGTGGCAAGCGCCGCCTCCACCGCCTGAACGAACGCCTGCGCCCAACGGGCCGGCTCGGCAAGAGGGTGGCGGCGGTCGAGCTCCGCGAGGTTGTGCACGATCCCACCGGATCCTACGAGCAACACGCCCTCCTCGCGCAGCGGCCCAAGGTGCGCGCCAAGCCTTAAGTAGTCTTCGCCGCGCCAGCCGGCCACGAGCGAAAGCTGGAATACCGGATACGGCATCTTGGGCCATGCGCGCATCAGCGGCACCCAGACGCCGTGATCCAAAGGGCGGCCGGGGTCTTCCCGGACGTCTTCCAAGATTTCAACGAGCCGCGCTTTGAGCCATTCGCCCGTTTCGCGCCCGTCCGGAAGCGGCCAGGAAAGCCGATAAAGCGTCTCTGGAAAGCCGTAGAAATCGTGCTGGATGCGGGGCGATGCAGTGCGCCCGGCCAAGGTGAGCGCGCGCGCCTCCCAGTGGGCCGAGACCACCAATACACAGCGCACCGGCGCATCCAGCATCTCGGGGATGCGCGCCCAAAAGCGCGCCGCAGCGGAGTCGGCCACCGCATGCGTCGGCGCGCCGTGGCTTATGAAGAAAACGGGAAGCGCGCGTTTGGGCATCTTCAGGCGCGCTTGAGGATGCAAAAGAGCGCCAGGGGCGGATCGTCGCCATGGGGGTTGGGAAACTGCGAGCGCGCCGCGCGCACAAGCTGAAAGCCTGCAAACAACCGGCGAATGTCGGCCTCGTCGTAGCGGCCCGGTGGGCCTTCCTCGCGCGTTTCCTCCTTGTGGAAGCACTTGAGCAAAAGCACGCCCTCCGGCGCGAGCAGCCGCCGCACCGTCTCAAGGTAGCGCTTTTGGTCTTCCTCGTCGGCGAAGCAGTGAAACACGCCTCGGTCCACGATGAGGTCAAACGGGCCTTCCAGCTTGCTCGCCCGCACGTCGTCCACGAGCACCTCCACCGCCACGCCCGCTTGCTTGGCGCGATTTTTCGTCGTTTCCACCGCCGTCCAAGCAATGTCGGTGGCAACGACCTCAAAGCCCATTTTCGCAAGCGCCACGGCCTGCGTGCCCGGCCCGCAGCCCAGATCCAGCACGCGCTTGGGCGGCCGGATGCCCAGCGCATCGAGCGCCTTGCGGATGTCGGGATCAAGCTCTGGGAAGAACCACGGAAGCTTGTCCGCTGGCGTTTCCTGATAGCGCGCTTCCCACCCGAGCGCGTCCGGAACCTGCCAAGGCCGGCCCCATGCGCCGTCGAAAGCGATCTCCTCGATCGGTTTGCGCGTGCGCGGCGCGCGCTCCAACGCCTGAAAAGGCTCGGGCGCGGCCTGCGCCGGCGCGGGATACCCCACCGCCACCACGCTCATCACCTCGATATCAGCGGGAATCGCAAGCGCGCGCCGAAGCTTTTCGGGATCGAAGCCGCCCATTTGGTGCGTGGCAAGCCCGAGCATCGTGGCCTGCAGGCAAAGCGAGATCACGGCCTGCCCGAGATCGTAGGCGGCCCAGCGGTTCGGTGCGTTCGTGGACGCAAAACGGGGCACGGCGCATCCCACCACGAACACGGGGGCGTTTTTCGCCCAAAGTTGGTTTTTCTCCGCAAGCGCATGAAGCACTGCTTCCCATGCGTTGGGATTGGCGTGCTTGTCCGCGACGATGAACCGCCAAGGCTGCTCCCCGTAGCACGAAGGCGCCCAGCGCGCCGCCTCCAGGCACGAGGCAAGCTTGCTTCGCTCGACAGCTTGCGCGGAATCGAAGGCGCGCGTGCTCCAGCGCTCGGCGAACACGCGCGCGATCGGCGCTTGCACATTGAGCCGCATCTGCGCCATCTTGCCCCTCCAAAAAAGCGGGGCGGGGTAGCCCCCGCCCGCGATGTGTCTTACAGGTTCGCGTGCGAGCCGTCGCAGAATGGCGGCGTCTTCGTGTGCCGGCACATGCAGATCGCCACCGTCTGCTTTTCCTTGACCTCGAAGGCCTGCGGCGTGATGCCGGTGCCTTCGTGCGAACCGTCGCAAAACGGCTGGTTCTTGCTGCGCCCGCATGCGCACCAGTAGTAGGTGCCAGGCTCAAGCTCCATCACCATCGGCTCCTTGGCCGCCACCACAGGCTCCGTCATCGCATACCTCCTTGCTTGGGATGATGCATCGCGCGCATCTTTTCGTGGAATGCGCGCCACTCTTCGCGCGTGATCTTGCCGTCGTGGTTCGCATCCATCCGGTCGAACATGCGCTCGTGGCGTGCCGCGCGATCTTTCTCATCGATCACGCCGTCGCCGTTCGCGTCCAGCCACGCGAACTTCTTTTCCGCATAGGCGCGCGCGGCGTTCATGAACTCCTCTTTCGTCACCTTGCCGTCGCCGTTGGCGTCGGCCTTTTTGAGCCAGATGCCGTGGTGCTTGCCGCAGTGCATGCCCCAGCCGCCGTGCATTCCATCCATTCGGGGCATCGCCAAGGCGCTGGATGCGGCAAGCCACATACTTGCGAGCATCGCGAGTCGCTTCGTCATCGCCTTCCCTCCTTGTCGAGCGTCGCAAGCTCTTCGTCGGTGAAGAACTTGCGTCCTGAGATCATGCTCGAGGCAAGACCTCGGGATTCCTTGATCTCATGCACCGCGATCATCGTCCAGTGCGCAAGGATATAGAGAAGGATCAGCACCGCGCCGATCTCATGCAGTTCCTCAAGCCACGCCGGCGGCCAGCCTGCCCCTTGCGCGTGCGCCTCGTGTGCATAGGCCGCGCCGCGCTCCGGCGCAAGAAGATAGATGGATGCACCAGAAAGCGCCTGCACGGTGGCGATCAGGAAAAAGGCGGCATACACGATGCCGGCAAGCGCATTGTGCGCGAAATACACAGGGGGGGCTCCCCGGAAGCCGGAAAGGTAGTAGGCGAGCGTCGCCTTCGCTTCCCGGCGGCGCGCCTCGGTG
>CAZTLD010000057.1:0-3434 GCA_964614395.1 uncultured Zetaproteobacteria bacterium | reverse complement strand
GCCGGAAAGGTAGTAGGCGAGCGTCGCCTTCGCTTCCCGGCGGCGCGCCTCGGTGGTCGGCACAAGGTCCTTGAGGCTGCCCGGCCCTTCGGAAGCTGCGAAAAGATAAGCGATGCGAACGAACAGCGCGGCGGCGAACACGAAGCCTGTCATCGCATGGGCGTTGGCAAGCGCCTCATGGGCGTGTTTTTTCAGCCCCAGCGCCTCATCCGCCCACAAAAGCGCGCCGAGCGCCAGAAGCACGAGGGCCGCGCCCGCCATCAGCCAATGGCAGGCGCGGATCACCCCGTCCCAGACCGGCACCGGCCGGTAGCGCATCAGTCCACCTTCTCAAGCTTCAGCACGCCGATGCCCATGAGCAGCATCGTCGCAACGATCGAAAGCGCGCCGATCGGCGTAAGCTTGCCGGCAAAGCCCACGCCCAGGCCCGCCAGATACAGCATGCCGGAGTGGAAGATCGCGCCGATGATCAGAAGCCAAGAGGCCGCCTTCGCGATCCAGGCTTCCAGATCCAGCCGGCAGAGCAGATACCCGATCACGATGTTGAGCACGCTTTCCAGATTCCCGTGCGCGTGTGCCGCCTTCAGGATCCCGTGCTGCGGCGAGCGCATCCACTTGGCCATTTCCTCGGGCGGCAGGCTGAACTTGCTCGCCAGATACATGCCAAGCCCCAGCGTCGTGAGGAAGTAGAAGAACCCGAACGCCATGTTCTTCTTGCCGATCATCGTTTTCCTCCTTGCGGTGGTGTGCGGGGGGCAAGCCCCCGATCGAGCAGCCGGAGGAAGCGCTTTAAGTCTTCCTCCAGCCGCTCGAGTGGGTTGCGCCGAAGCGAAAGCGGCGAGTTGTAGCGCAATGTGGCCTGGTGGATGTCGTAGGCGGTTTGCTCGATGTCCTCGATCGCAAAACGCCCCGTTTTCGCCCCTTGCGCAAGGATGCGCGCGATCGCGTTGATCACGCGCGCCTCATACGCGCGCAGCAGATCCAGATGCCGTTCGTTGATCACGCGCAGAAGGTCGAAAAAGTGCGGCATTTCCACCGCGTGCCGGTAGCCCACCCGAAGCCGCGCGAGCAAAAAGGCCTCAAGCCGTTCCAGCGGATCGCGCGCGCGGCGCGCGGCGCGAAGGCCGGCTGCGAGCTTCTGCCGAAGTTGGCGTTCCACGACGGCCACCAGCAGCGCCTCCTTGCTGGGGAAGAAGCGATAGAGGTTGGCCGCGCTCATCCCGAGATCGCCGCCGATCTCGGCCATCGTCGCCTTTTCGTAGCCGTAGTGCACGAAGCGCCGCTCGGCCGCATCCAGGATGCGCGAAACCTGACCACTTGCACGCGCTTGCATGCGGACAACGATAAACCAGTGATGAAGTGAATGTCAAACGCATCCGTTCATAGGTTCATGCTGGTTGCGCGAAAGGCGCGCGCGGGCGAAAATCAGGCGAATGCGCGGCTTTGAATGGGCGATGCGGGTGGGGATTGAGATCACGGCGTCCATCGTGATCGGGCTGGGGATCGGGTACCTTCTGGATCGGGCGCTCGGCACGAAGCCGTGGATGGTGATCTTGTTCGCTTTCATCGGCTTTGCCGGCGGGATGGTGAACCTGTATCACGCATTGGAGCTTGGCGATCGCCACAGGGACGATGACGCTTCCCACGCCTGAGCACGAGTTTGCGGTGCGCACCGTGTTCGCGCTGCCGCTGGGGCCGTGGCGCGTGCCGGTGAGCAATGTGGTGTTGGCGGAAACGACGGGGGCGCTTGCGGGGCTTGGGCTCTTGGTGTGGCTTGCGCGCGGAGCAGGGGTGCGCCCCGGGCTGCGCGGGGTCGTGATCGAGGCATGGGTGGAGTTCGTGGATCGGGCGATTGCCGGCAGCTTGGTGCCGGAGGCGGCGTGGGCGCGGCCGTGGGTGTTCGCGCTGTTTTGCTTTTTGCTTTTCGGCAATGCGATGGGGCTCGTGCCGCTGGGTGTCGCGCCGCATGCGCAGATCGCGATCACCGGCGGCTTCGCCGCGCTGGTGTTTGCGGTCGTGATCGCGGTGCGCGTGCGCAACTTCGGCTGGCGGTTCGGGCTTGCGTTCTTGCCGCGGGGCGTGCCGTGGTGGCTTGCGCCGCTGGTGGTGCCGATCGAGCTGATCTCGTTTCTCGCCCGCCCGGTGACGCTGGCTGTGCGGTTGTTCGCGAACATGACCGCCGGCCACATGGCGCTTGCGGTGTTGGCGGGGCTGGGGCTGGGCGCGCCGGTCTGGCTTGCGTGGATGCCGTTCGGGTTTTCGATCGCGCAAATGGCGCTTGAGAGCGTTGTCGCCGTGTTGCAGGCGTATATCTTTTGCATATTGGCGTGCGTGTATCTGAACGACGCGTATCGCGAGCGCCACTGAAAGGAGCAAGCGATGGACGTTGAGGCGGCGATTCCGTTGGGGATGGGGCTTGCGGCCGCCGGCATGGCAGGCGCAGGCGTCGGCATCGGGATGATCTTTTCCAAGCTCATCGAGGCCGTGGCCCGCCAGCCGGAGGCGGAGCCTACGCTCGCGAAGTATGCGTGGATCGGCTTTGCGCTGGTGGAGACGATCGCGCTGTATGCGCTGGTCGTGGCGTTCATCATCATGGGAAGGGGCTAGAGGATGGATGCGCGCGCCTTGGCCGAGATGCATTGCGTGCGCCCAAGCGCCAGCGATCGCCCGCTTTCCAGGGCGGAGGCGGAGGCGATGCTGGCCTCGCTTCCGGGCTGGGCGCTCGTGGACGAGGCGCGGGCGATCGAGCGGAGGTTCGCGTTCCAAAACTTCGCCGAGGCTTTTGCGTTCGCGGCGCGCGTGGCCGAGGTGGCCGAGCGCGAGGATCACCATCCGGATCTGTGCGTCGGCTGGGGCTATTGCACGGTGCGGTTTTCGACGCACAAAATCGGCGGTTTGCACCGCAACGACTTCGTGATGGCGGCCAAGGTGGATCGCTTGTTTGAGGGTTGAAATGGCACAGGTGGCGATCGCCACCGATCCGGCGCTTGGGCGCTACGGCTTTCCGGGCGGGCATCCGTTCTCGCCGGCAAGGCTTGGCGCGTTCTTGTCGCTGGCCGAGCAAGAGGGGCTTTTGGCGCATGCGCAACAGATTCCGGTGCGCGAGGCCTCAAGCGACGAGCTTGCGCGATTCCATACACGAGACTACATCGCGTTCGTGCGCCGCATGGACGAAAAGGGCGAAGGCTTCTTGGATCATGGCGATACGCCCGCGTTTCGGGGCGTGTATGCGGCTGCTGCGCGCGTCGTCGGCGCCGTGCTCGAGGCGATCTTGGGGCTGCTGGACGGGCGCTGGCGGCGGGCGTTCGTGCCGATCGCGGGGCTTCATCATGCCCGGCGCGATGGGGCCTCGGGCTTTTGCGTGTTCAACGACATCGGGGTGGCGATTGAAACGCTGAAGGCGCAAGGAGTCGCGCCGATCGCGTATCTTGATA
>CAZTLD010000056.1:0-6890 GCA_964614395.1 uncultured Zetaproteobacteria bacterium | reverse complement strand
GCGCCAGCGTGATCCGTGCGCCGCTCGCCGTCGCCTTCAATGTGTGCGCGACGGCGCGCCTTGCACGGGGCGGCAGGCGCTCCCAATCGCCAAGCACCACAAGCCGCACGCCTTCTTTTTGCATCTCCGGGATCTCGCGAGGCAGAAGCGTGGCCAGCATCGCCATCAGCCCCCGCACCTCGTCCTGCGGGCGCGCCCAGTTTTCAGTAGAAAATGCATACAACGAAATCTCGCGGATGCCGGCGTCCGCCGCCCAGCGGACGATCTTGCGCGCCACCTCCGCGCCGCGCCGATGCCCCTCGATGCGCGCAAGGCCGCGCGCCTTCGCCCATCGGCCGTTGCCGTCCATGATCACGCCCACATGGCGCGGCAGGCACGCTGTTTCCATCAAACGGACAGGATGTCCTTTTCTTTGCGCGCGACGAGCTCGTCCACTTTGGCCACGAACTTGTCCGTGATCTTCTGGATGCGCTCCAGCTCCCGCCGGGCCTCGTCCTCGGAGATCTCGCCCTCGCGCTGCCGGCGCTTGACCTCGTCGTTCGCCTCGCGGCGAATGTTGCGCAGCGCGATCTTCGCGCGCTCGCCCAGCTGATGCGCCTGGCGCACAAGCTCGCGTCTGCGCTCCTCGGTAAGCTCCGGAAGCTGGATGCGGATCACGACGCCATCGTTCGTCGGCACCAGCCCCAAGTCCGACTCCATGATCGCCTTTTCGATCACCGGAATCATCGTCTTTTCCCACGGCTGGATCACGATCAGCCGCGGCTCCGGCACCGTGATCGAGGCCACCTGCTTAAGCGGCACCTTCGCCCCGTAGTATTCCACCTCAATCGGCTCCACGAGCGCCGGCGAAGCACGCCCCGCGCGCAGACCCGCAAGCTCCTCGCGCAGCACGTTGATCGTCTTTTGCATGTGCTTTTCAAGATTCTCCGGCATGGCCCCTCCTACTCGTAGACCCAAGTGCCGACCGGCTCGCCTGTCGCCGCGCGCACGATCTCGCCCGGACGCGTGATGTTGAACACGACGATCGGCATCCGATGGTCGCGGCACAGGCTGAGGGCCGTGGCATCCATCACGCCGAGCCTTTGCGCCAACGCCTCGGTGAAGGTGAGCGTCTCATACCGCCGGGCGTTGGGGTTGCGCACCGGATCGTCGGTATACACGCCGTCCACCTTCGTGCCCTTGAGCACCGCATCGGCCTGCACCTCCATCGCCCGGAGGCTGGCTGCGGTGTCGGTCGTGAAATAGGGATTGCCGGTGCCGGCGGCGAAGATCACCACCCGCCCCTTTTCCAGATGCCGCAGCGCGCGGCGGCGGATGTAGGGCTCGGCCACCTCCTTGATCGTCAGCGCCGAAAGCACCCGCACCACGACCCCAGTCCGTTCCACTGCATCCTGCAACGCGATCGCGTTCATCACGGTGGCGAGCATCCCCATGTAGTCGGCGCTCGCCCGATCCATGCCGGCCGCCGCGCCCTGCATCCCGCGGAAGATGTTCCCGCCGCCGATCACGACCGCGATCTCCACGCCGCGCCTTCGCACCTCGGCGATCTCCTCGGCGATGCGCGCAAGCGTGGCCGGGTCGATCCCGTAGGGCGCCTCGCCCATCAGCGCCTCGCCCGAGACCTTGAGCAGCACCCGCCGGAACTGGGGCCGCTGGGCAGCCGTCATCGCGAGCCTTTCAGCCCCGCCTGCGCCGCCACCTCAGCGGCGAAGTCGTCCGCCTGCTTTTCGATCCCCTCGCCGAGCTGATAGCGCACGAAGCCCGTGATGCGGGCATCCCCGAGCACATCCGCCACCTTCTTGTCCGGATCGACGACGAACGCCTGCTCCAAAAGACAGTTTTCCTCGTAGAACTTGCGCAGCCGCCCTTCGACGATCTTTTCCAGCACATGCTCGGGCTTGCCGGTTGCGCGCGCTTGCTCCAAAAGCACCTCGCGCTCGCGGGCGAGATCCTCCTCGGGGACGCTCTCCCGGTCCAGATACTTCGGGTTGGCGGCCGCGACATGCATCGCGATCTGGCGGGCAAGCTGCGGATCCACTTCGCCGGCGAACGCGACAAGCACCGCGATCTTGCCGCCCATGTGCACATAGCTCGCCACATGATCGCCGGAAAGCACTGCAAAGCGCCGGATCTGGATGTTCTCGCCGATCTTCGCGATCAGCTCAACCGTCGCCTCTTCGACCGTGCGCCCCTCCGCGAACGGAAGCGCCTTGAGCTCGGCAAGATCCTTCGGCTGCTTGTCGAGGATGAGGTCGGCAAGCTGCTGCACGAAGGACTGAAACAGCTCGTTGCGCGCGACGAAGTCCGTCTCCGAGTTCACCTCCAGCGCCACGCCCAAATCGCCCCGGCTTTTCGCGATCGCCATGCCTTCGGCCGCGACGCGCGCGGACTTCTTCTGCGCCGCCGCCAGTCCCTTCTTGCGCAGAATGTCCACCGCCTTTTCGAAGTCGCCGCCGGCCTCCTCCAGCGCCCGCTTGCAGTCCATCATGCCGGCGCCGGTCTTTTCCCGAAGCTTTTTCACCTCCGCCGCACTGATCGCCATCGCCTACGCCTCCTCACTGGTCTGGTCGCCCTCGGACGCCTCTTCCGGCTCCGCCTCAGGCTGGGCCTCTTCTTCCAACACATCCGCGCCCTCTTCGCTCAGCCGCCAGCTCTCCTGGCCTTCGATCAGCGCATCGGCCATCTTGCTGCAGAAAAGGCGGATGGAGCGGATCGCGTCGTCGTTGCCGGGGATCGGGTAGTCGATCGGGGTGGGGTCGCAGTTCGTATCCACCAGACCCACCACTGGAATGCCAAGCTTGTTCGCCTCCTTGACCGCGATCGCCTCGTGCCCGACATCGATCACGAAAAGCGCATCCGGAAGACGCACCATGTCCCGAAGCCCGCCAAGCGAACGCTCGAGCTTTTCAAGCTTGCGCTCCAAAAGCAGCGCTTCCTTCTTCGTGTAGCGCTCAAACCAGCCCTCTTCCTTCTGCCGCTCCAGCTCCTTCATCTTCCGGATGGACTGCTGGATCGTCGCGAAGTTCGTCAGCGTCCCACCAAGCCAGCGGTGATTCACATAGTATTGCCCCGCGCGCAGCGCCTCTTCCTTGATCGGCTCGCGCGCTTGTCTCTTCGTGCCGACGAACAGCACCTTGCCGCCCGCTGCGGCCAGCTCCACCATGAAGCGATAGGCCTCATTGGCCAACCGCAGCGTCTTTTGCAGATCGATGATATGGATGCCGTTGCGCTCGCCGTAGATGTAGGGCTTCATCTTCGGATGCCAGCGGTGCGTGCGGTGCCCGAAGTGCACGCCCGCTTCCAGCAGCTGCTTCATCGTGAACTCGCTCAATGCTCACCTCCGTCGTTCGTCCTCCGCCGCCGCACGGTGCAAACAGGCACGACGGATCGCGGCGGCGTGCGTGATACCCCCAAAGGGGCGGCGTTTTCTAGCGAGTGGCCGGGATGCGCGCAACAAAAAAGCGCGCCTTCCGGCGCGCCAAGATGGTGGGCGCTGGTGGGATCGAACCACCGACCCCTGCCGTGTGAAGGCAGTGCTCTCCCGCTGAGCTAAGCGCCCTCGGGGCGGCGATTGCTAGCGAAAGACATCTCCTCCGTCAACTGCGCTCGCCGCGCCTCAAGCGCCCGAAGATCCTCAAGCACGCGCGCCCGATCGCGGGCCAGCGCCAGCAGCATCCGCCGGCGCTCGGCCTCCAGCCGGCCAAGCGCGTCCAAATCCCCGTCCGCCGCTGCACGCGCAACCCGCTCAGCCAATGCGCGTGCGCGCTTCAGCCAAGGAGCAAAGGAGCGGGCCACCTCACGCCGCCATGCGCGCGGCTGGCGCACGCTCGCCTAGCGCATCCCAAGCCTCGCGGAGCTTGCGCACAATCGCCAACGCCTCATCGATCGCTTCGCTGGAAGCGCTGCACATGTGTTGGGTAAGCCGATTCATCATGTAGCCGTAAAGCGCGCCGAGGTTCTGCGCGATCTCACCCCCCTCTTCGTAGTTGAGACTGGCGGCAAGCTCGGCAAGCGCAGCCACCGCCTTGCCCGTGGCCTCGGCCTCGCCGGCTAGATCTCCCACCGCCACCGCTTCCTGCGCCCGGCTCAAAGCTCGCTCCAAGGCCTCATAGCTCAGCCGCACCAGCTCCAACCGATCCGCCGTCAGCACGCGCTGCTCCAGGTATGCGTTGTATGCGCCCATCGCTGCCTCCTTTGTTCGTTGTTATCGGCAGCGCATCGCCGGGCTTGAAGGCGACGATCTTGACCCATGTGCCGACGGCGGGCGTCTCGCTTTCATCCATGCCGTTGAGCGCCGCAAGTCTCGCCGCCGTGAACGGCCCAAGCGGCCGTCCGAGCTTGTCGGCAAGCGAGCTCCAAGTTTCCCCTTCCGGCCACCGGATGAGCCGGATGTAGGGGATCACGCCGTCGCGCTCGGGATCGTAGCGCCCGAAGCTTTGCGCAATCGCGCGAAACGCGCTCTGATAGCGGAGGTATTCGTCGCGCGGGCACCACAGGTAAAGGTAATACACCTGGTCCTCGCGCACGAACGCGTGCACATCCGCGGCCGCCCGCCGCATCTTCGGCATGCGCGCATCGGGAAAGTGCAGCGCGGCGTGGCGAAAGCCATCCTGCACCTCGTCCTCGACGAGCACAGTAAACTTCTCGCGCTCAGCAAGCTCCTTGAGCAGCTCCAACGGGGTTTTCTTCACGAGCAAGGGCTCGGTGCGCAACAATGCGAACGCCTTTTCCTTGCGCTTTCGCGCGCGCACGGCCTCGGGCGCGTTCTCGATCGCCCAATCGGACGGAAACACGAGGTGAATCCCCAGCTTCGGATGGATGAACCGACCGGCGACGACTGCGCCTTCCGCTTCGGATTCCGCATAAGGCAGCCCCTCCACCGCGCGCAGCAGCGCCATCCTGCGCCGCTCACCAGGAGCTTTTTGCGCCGCCTCGGCCGCCGCTTTCACGAGTGCCTCGATCCGCTTTTCCGTCTCCGGATGGCTTGCGAACACGCCGTGATAGCGCTGGATCTTTTCGCCTGCCTCGCGCTTTTCCTTTTCGTCGATGCGCTCAAGCCGCTCAAGCGTCCGCATCACGCGCACCGCGGCATAGGGATCGTAGCCCGCGCGCTTCAAGTAGCGCACCGCAAGCCGGTCGGCGCGCATCTCCGCCTTGCGCCCGTAGCCCTGGATGATCGCAAGCGCCAAAAGATCCGTAATCCCGGTCTGGATCACCTCTGCGGCGCCCGGCACGAACACCGCGGCGACGAACGCGCCCAGTTGATAGCTCTGCACTTGCGTGTAGCGGCGCACCGCATCGCGCGCCGTCACATGCCCCACCTCGTGCCCGATCACCGCGGCAAGCTCCGCCTCGTCGTTCATGTGCACGACAAGGCCCCGGTTGACATAGATCCATCCGCCTGGCAGCGCGAACGCGTTCACAGTGGGATCGTCCACGACGAAGAACCGATACACGAGCTGCGGACGATCGCTCGCCTCGGCGATCCGCCGTCCTACTGCGCGCACATAGCGCACGATCGGCGCATCCTCCGGCAGCAGGCGCATCTGCTTGGCCACCTCGGCGGCGGCGCGCTTGCCGAGCTCCAGCTCGTCGCGCTCGCTCATCAGCACGAACTCGTGCTCGTGCGTGGCCGGATTGAGCGCGCATCCCACGAGCAGCACCGCAAGCGCCAGCCACCTCATCGGCCGATCACCTCCAGATCCCACGGGGAGTGAATGGCGATATAAAGCTTACCCCCGGGCGATGCGCGCAGCACCCCGCGCACGAGGACCTCGTCGCCCGCATGCACCAGCGGCGGTCGTCCAAACCATGCCCGCGCCTTTCTCGGCACCGAAACGGCAAGCCGCCCCATCCGCCAAAACCAGCGGCGCGCATCGCTTATCCGCCCGCGCACGAGCACGAAGCGGCCGACATCGCGGGAATGAACGCGTTCTGCGCGGCGCACCGCAAACCGGCGAGTGCGCCAGATGCCGCGTCTTTCCCGGCGCGCCGCGCGCTCGAGCGCCAGAAGCTTGCCCGCCCAGCGATGGTTCGGCTCGAAGGTATAGACGAGCGCCAAGCCCTCGCGCACCAAGATCCCGTTCACCCAGCGCCCGTCGGCGAGATACACCTGGGCCAGCAGCCGGCCATAGCCGTCGGTGCGCACCGCGTCGAACGCAAGCCGCACGCGGCGGCCTTCGACGAGCCTGCGCAATCTCGCCCGCGCCTTGCGGGCCAGCGGCTCTTCGGGCGTCGTCCCATGCGCAAGCTCCGGTGCGTCAATCCCCAGAAGGCGCACCTTTTCGCCGCTTCGCAGCACGAAGGTGTCGCCGTCGATCACGCGCGCCACGATCCCCCAGCGGACATCGTGGGGCGCCACGAGGCTGAGCGCCCCCGCCCCGGCCTCGGCGGAAACGCCCACAAGCCACGCCACACAGGCAAGCCACAGCGCCCGCATCAGCGCCGATATTCGAGCACGAGGCGCGCGTGCACGAAGCCCGGTTGCCCCGCGCGCTCCCAGCGGGCGGAGATCAGCTCCGCGCCCGCCTCGCCGATCGCGCCGAGAAACCGCACCAGCGCCGGATAGGGCGCGTCCTGAAACGCAAGCGACATGCGCGTGCGGCCTTCTTCCGCCGGCACCGGCCGAATGCGCACGAGATGCTCGCGCAGATGCGCCTTGCCCACGTGCTCCTCGATCAGCGCGAGCAACGAGGAGGCTTGCGGCTTGGCCCCTTTCTTCGCCTGCGCCGCCAAGCGTTCCGCTTCTTCGGCCTGCTGCGCCGCCTGGGCGTAGGCTTGCTGCATGCGCGCGCGCCACGCCCACAGCGGCCGATAGATCCCCTGCCAAAGGACAAGGGCGGCGGCGAGCGCCAAAGCGGCCCGCACCAACCTTTGCTCGCGCACGCTCA
>CAZTLD010000055.1:0-6966 GCA_964614395.1 uncultured Zetaproteobacteria bacterium | reverse complement strand
GAGAAAAACGGCACGCCCGCCTCACCCGCCACCGCCTTCGCGAGCAAGGTCTTGCCCGTGCCCGGCGGCCCCACGAGCAGCACCCCCTTCGGAATCCGCGCGCCCAGCCGGCTCCAGCGCTGCGGGTTCTTCAAGAACTCGACGACTTCTTTGAGCTCTTCCTTGGCCTCTTCGCAGCCGGCGACGTCATCAAATGTCACGCCCGTGTCGCGCTCGACGAGCACCTTAGCCCGGCTTTTGCCGATGGAAACCAGCCCCCCTTGCCGCTCGAAGGCCCTACGCAGCAAAAAGAGCCACAGGCCGAAGAAGATCAAGGTCGGCGCAAGCCAGGAGATGAGCGTCTCCAAAAAGTGGGACTCCACCACGCGCGAATAGCGCACATGATACCGATCGAGCCATTCGGCCACTTTGGGCTCAACCTTGGCCGTGACGATCGTGCTTCCGTCTTTGAGCTGCGCATGCAGATAATTGTCGCTGATGACGACTTCCCGCACTTCGCCCTGCTCAAGATAGCGCTTGAACTCGGAAAACGGCACGGTGCGCGTGCCGGTGAGCGCGGAAAAGAGCATCTGCTGCAGCCAGATCGTGAGCAACACGGCCACGATCAGATATCCCAGGTTAAACTGGGCCTTTTTATCCATTGTTGTCTCCTTCAGCAAAGATCCCGTGCGGCAGCACGACGAGCACCGAACACGGCGCGTGGCGCACGATCTTTTCCGTCGTGGAGCCCAGAAGCCAGCGGGAGATGCCCTGTTTGCGGCTGTGTTTGCCCACCACGATCAGATCCGCTTGTTTCTGCTCTGCCCAACGGCAGACGGCGTCGGCCGGATCCGCATCCTCCACGATCGCGCTGCTCACCTCGATATCCTTGACCTCTGCTATGAAGTCATGGATCCGTCGCTCGGCGGCCTTGCGCAGCGTCTCCGTCCATTCCACCGGCAAGGGGCCGAGGCCCATTTCGTCTGTCCACAGGGGCATCGGCGGTGCGAGCACATGGATCACTTCGATCTTGGCCGGAAACCTCTCGGCGATGCGCACCGCGCGCCGGAGCGCCTCGGCGCACATTTCGGAAAAGTCCGTCGGGACAAGAATCAGCCCTTTTTCGATCATGCGGGGAAACTAGAACAAAGGCTTCCGGTTCTGCAACCTCATTCGCGTCCGAGGCCTAGGTTTTCCAAGGATGGCGGATTGCCCGCGAAACTCGGCGCGGAATGCCCGCCCGCAAAACCGCTTACCAGAAATACCCTTCCGTCGGCGAGGAGGCCGAGGCGAAGGCCCTTTTCGGCATCCTTCCAGCGAGAAAGCCCTCGCGTCCGGCTTCCACGGCCAGGCGCATCGCCCGCGCCATGCGCACCGGATCCTTCGCCTCAGCGATTGCGGTGTTGATGAGCACCGCATCCACGCCGAGCTCCATCGCCAGCGCCGCATCGGACGGCGCGCCCAGCCCCGCATCGATGATGATCGGCACCTCGGCCCGCTCTTTGATCACGCGGATGTTGAAAGGATTCGCGATCCCGCGCCCTGAGCCGATCGGATTGCCGAGCGGCATCACCGCGACACAGCCTATTTTCTCCAGTTCCTTGGCGACGATCGGATCGTCGTTCGTGTAGGCCATCACCTCGAAGCCTTCGGCGACGAGCTTTTCCGCGGCGCGCATCGTTTCCACGACGTTCGGATAAAGCGTTTCCGGATCGCCGAGCACCTCGAGCTTCACGAGCTTCCAGCCCCCCGCTTCGCGGGCAAGCCTCAGCGTGCGCACCGCGTCCTCCGCGGTGTAGCAGCCGGCGGTGTTGGGAAGGATCACATACTTTTGGGGGTCGATGTAATCGAGCAGGTTCTCCTTGCCGGGATCGGTAATGTTCACGCGCCGCACCGCCACCGTCACCATCTCGGCACCGGAGGCCTCCACGGCCTTTTTCGTCGTCGGAAAGTCCTTGTACTTGCCCGTGCCGACGATCAGCCGCGAGCGAAAGGTGTATGAGCCGATGCGCAAAAGGTCTTCGTTCATCTCATCCTCCACCGATCATGTGCACGATTTCGATACGGTCGCCGTCGGCGATCGGGGTATCGCTCCACGCCGAGCGGGGCACGACCTCAAGGTTTCGCTCCACCGCGATCGTGCGTTTTTCCAGCCCCAGCGCGCGCACGAGCTCCGCCACGGTCGAGGCGGCCACGGATCTTTTCTCGCCGTTGAGCCAAATCACATGCGTTTTGGCTTCGTTTTCGCTCATTTCCGCCCCTAAAACGCACAAAATGCGCTAAAGATTGACCGCATGTCCCTGCCCCACCAGCATGCCGAGCATGCTAGCCGAAGGAGGACAAGCGCCCAAGCCGCCGCGTCCGCGCAACTGGCCCGGCGTGGATCGGGGGCTGGAAGAGGCGGCCGCATGGCTGCACGAGGGGCGGCTTGAGGAAGCCGAGCGCGCGCTTGAGGCGGTGATGGAGTTTTCGCCGGATGAACCGCGCGCATGGGCGCTGCTTGCGCAACTTGCCGAGCGCAAGGGTGACGAGGCGCTGGCTGCGCGAGCTAAGGAAAAAGCCGAGCGGCTGGCTTCGCGAGCGCTTTCCGGGATGCCGGTGGGGGTGCGCTTGGCCAAGCTTTACTGGCGGCGGGGCGAAAAGCAGACCGCGCGCGCGATGCTGGCGCTGCTGCTCATCCAGCGCCCCGACGATCCGAACGTGAGAAAGCTGCTCGGCGAATGGGGGAGCGCGTGCGCGTCTGGGTGATTCACGGCCCCAACTTGAACCTGCTCGGTCGCAGGGAGCCTCAGGTTTACGGGTCTGCGACGCTTTCTGAGATCAACGAGCGGATCCAAGCGCGCGCGCAGGCCTTGGGGGTGGAGGTTTCCTGCTTTCAGAGCAACAGCGAGGCGGAGATCGTGGAGCGCATTCAGTCGGCGCTGGATGCGGGCGTGGACGGGATCGTGATCAATCCGGCGGCGTTCACGCATACGTCGGTTGCGATCCGTGATGCGCTGCTTGCGGTCGGCGTGCCGTTCGTCGAGGTGCATCTATCGAACGTCCATGCGCGCGAGCCGTTTCGCCGCCATTCGTATCTGGCGGACAAGGCTGTGGGGGTCGTCGCCGGATTCGGCGCGCATTCGTATCTGCTCGCCCTGGAGGGGCTCGTGCACGCTTTGGCGAAGGAGGAGTGATGGATATTTCGACGATCAGAAAGCTCATCCGCATCTTTGAAAAATCGAAGCTTTCCGAGCTTGAGGTGCGCGAGGGGGATCTCACGATTCGGCTTTCCCGCCGAGGGGAAGCGGCGGCTTCCGAGGTGGTTTCGGCGCCCGCCGCCCCCGCCCCTGCTGAGGCGCCCGAGGAAACGGCGCCCGCGGAAAGGCCCGCACAAGCGCCAGCTCAAGAGGCCGCACCGGAGCTTGTGGTCGTGCGCTCGCCGATGGTCGGCACCTTCTACCGCGCGCCAAGCCCCGATGCCGAGCCGTTCGTGCGCGAGGGCCAGCGCATAAAGAAAGGCGATGTGCTTTGCATCATCGAGGCGATGAAGCTGATGAACGAGATCGAGGCGGAGCTCGACGGCGTGATCGAGCGCATCCTCGTTGAGAACGCGCAGCCGGTCGAATACGGCCAGCCTTTGTTCGAGATTCGTCCGCTGTAAAGAGGCGCGGCGATGTTTCACAAGGTGCTCATTGCCAATCGCGGCGAGGTCGCGGTGCGCGTGATCCGCGCCTGCAAGGAGCTTGGCATCAGGACGGTCGCGGTCTATTCCGAGCCGGATCGCGACTCGATGCACGCGCGCTTGGCGGACGAGGCGATCTGCATCGGGCCGGGGCCGGCCGCGCAGTCGTATCTGAACATTCCGGCGATCATGGCGGCGGCTGAGCTTGCCGATGTGGAGGCGATCCATCCGGGCTACGGGTTTCTGGCCGAGAACGCCGACTTCGCCGAGATCGTGATCGAATCCGGCTACACCTGGATCGGCCCGCCGCCCGAGGCGATGCGCGCAATGGGCGACAAGGTGCGCGCGAAGGCCCTGATGCGCGAGGCGGGCGTGCCGCTCGTGCCCGGGTCGGAGGGAGGCGTGGCGGATCCGGAGGCGGCGCGAGCCGTGGCGCGCAAGATCGGCTATCCGGTGATCATCAAGGCCGCGGCCGGCGGCGGCGGGCGCGGGATGAAGGTGGTGCGCAGCGAGGCAAGCCTTGCGCACCTGTGGATGATGGCCACGAGCGAGGCCAAGGCGGCGTTCGGCGACGGCACCGTGTTCATCGAAAAGTTCCTGGAAACGCCGCGGCATATTGAGGTGCAGATCCTCGCCGACAAGCACGGGCATGTGCTGCACCTGTTCGAGCGCGAGTGCTCATTGCAGCGCCACCACCAGAAGGTGATCGAAGAAGCCCCGAGTCCCTTCCTCGACGAAGCCACGCGCGCGAAGATCTGCGAGGCCGCGGTGCGCGCCGCGCGCGCCGTCGGCTACGAAGGCGCGGGCACGGTCGAGTTTCTCGTCACGCCCGAGAAAGAGTTCTACTTCATCGAGATGAACACGCGCCTGCAGGTCGAGCATCCGGTGACGGAGGAGATCACCGGCATCGACATCGTGGAGTGGCAACTGCGCGTGGCCGCGGGCGAGCCGTTCGACTTCACGCAGGATGACCTCCAGATCCGGGGACACGCCATTGAGTGCCGTATCAACGCCGAGGATCCGTTCACGTTTCGGCCTTCGCCCGGCAAGGTGGAGTTGTTTCATCCGCCCGGCGGGCGCAGCGTGCGCGTGGATTCGCACCTTTATTCCGGGTATCAAATCCCGCCGTTCTACGATTCGATGGTGGCGAAGATCATCACGCACGCGCGCACGCGCGAGAAATGCATCCGGCGCATGCAGCGGGCGCTCGAGGAGCTCGTGGTGATGGGCGTGCAAACGAATGTGGAGCTGCACCGCCGGCTGCTCGCCAATCCGGCCTTTCAGCAGGGCGCGTTCGACATTCATTTCCTCGAGAACTGGCTTGCGCAGGCCGTCGGCGATGCTGGATCGCGCGCAGGTTGACGAGCTTTTCGAGCTGTTTGAAAAGGACGAGCTGGCCGCGGCCGTGGCCGAGGCAAGGGCGCAGGCGGAAAGGCTTGTCGCGGAGATGGAGCAGGCGCGCGATTTCGCAAAAGCCGCCGCGCTTGCGCACCGGCTCAAAGGGCTTTTGCTAAGCTACGCTGGCGGCGCGGCTGCGCGCATAGCCGAAAGGATCGAGGAACAGGCGCAGGCGCAAGGGGATGTTGCACCGCTGCTTTCCGAATTGAAGGCGGCGGTGGGGGCGTGGGCGTGCGCTTGGTCTCAGCTTTTGCGCTGAGCGCGCGCGGCAAGCTCTCGGATCTTGTCCACGATCTGGGCTAGGACATCGTAGCGGTAGGGCTTGGGCACCACCGGCGCCGGCGCCCCTTCGTGCTCCAGCTTCAGCTCCTTGGGCAACTGCGTGATGAAGACGATGCGCGGCAAAAGCTCAGGGCGCGCCACCTCGATCGCCCGCCATAGCCCTTCGCCGTCCAGCCCCGGCACCCGATAGTCGAGCAGCACGAGATCCCACGATTGCTTTACATCCTGCAACGCCACGAGCGCCGCATAGCCGTCCGTAAAGGTTAGGATTTCCGCATCAAGCCCATGTTCGGCGGCGTACTTTTCGATCTGTTTTTTGGCGATCGTGGCGACGGTGGACTCGTCCTCGACGATCGCCACGCGCCAGTTCATCCTTGCCCCCTCGCATAGGAGGCCGCGATGCGCGTGAAGTTCATGCGGCGCTGGGATGTGGCGATCATCGCGCTGATCATTGCGATCGGCGCGATCGCCGTCAACGCCGCCTATCGGCATGAAGCCGAGGCGCGCGACCAGATCGTGCGCAAGTGGCTGCACGACGAGGCGGCGGACATCGAAGAGGCCGCGCGCGATCTCAATGCGTTCGTGGAACTGGTGGTGCGGATTGCGGACGCGGCGATGCGCGCGCCGGATGCGGATCTCGCCGCCGCCCAGCAGGCGTTTGCGAACGCCGTGCAGGCCTGGCCCGAGGAGATGCGCGGCTCGGTGCGTTATTTCGCGGTGGAGTCGGGGCCGGTGACGCTGCGTTGGGGTGCGCGCCCGCAAGATGGCGCGCTTTTCGAGCGCCGCATCGGCCCGTGGCGCGCGATGCTTGCGGTGGATGTGGGAAGGCTTGCGACAGAAGCGCTCAGGCACGCGCCCGATGTCGGCATCCATCTCGGGCTTCGCGACGGACGCGGCCGGTGGCTGTTCGTGCGCGCGGCAGGCGGTGTGCCCATCGCGCAGGTGAAGGAGGCACTGGCGCAAAGCGCGTTTCGCGAGACGATCCGCACGCCGCTTGGCCGCTTTGCGGTGATCGCCGCGCCCTCCCGCCGATTTGCGCGCGCACACCCGTTCGTGCTGACGGCCGAAACTGCGGGCGGGGCGCTCGTCACGCTGCTGCTGGTGGGGGCGATCGTTCGGCTCGTGCGGCGCGAGATGCGGCTTGCGCGCCTCAACGCGCGCTTGCACGAGCAGCGAAAGCGCATCGCGCGCGCGATGCTGGACGCGTTGCCGACGCCGGTGTCGTTCCTCGATCGCGGGGCGCATTATCTCGAGTTCAACCGCGCGCACGCCGAATGGGTTGGCCGAAGCTTTCGCGAGCTCAAAGGGCGGCATGTGGCCGAGATCTGGGGCGAGAAGGCTTGGCGGGAGGAGATCGAGCCCGCGTTTGCGCAGGCGCTGGAAGGCCGCCCCTACGAGCGCGAGTTCCGGTATCGGGATCGGGATTGGCTTGCGCTGTTCGCGCCGTGGCGCAGCGAGCGCGGCGTGGAGGGCGTGATCGTCGTCACGCGCGACATCACCGCGCAAAAGCAGGCCGAGGCCGAGCGCATGCAAAGGCTTGCGGCGCAGATGCGCGCGCAGCGCTGGGAGGATCTCGGCATGATCGCGGGGGGTGTCGCGCACGATCTCAACAACCTTCTTGCGATCGTGCTCGGCCAGGCCGA
>CAZTLD010000054.1:0-7069 GCA_964614395.1 uncultured Zetaproteobacteria bacterium | reverse complement strand
GCGCGCAACAGCTCGCGCGAGTGGATGACGCTGCACTTCTTCAATCCGCGGCTCGTGCAGTCGCATTCGATCATGCCGCGCTACGACTACCTGTGGTACACCGGCGTGAAGGATCCGAGGACGCGCGAGGAGATGAAGGCGGCGATCAAGCGCTGGAACAAGGAGTTCCTCGCGTATGCGCGCGGTGAGCGGATCTATCCGCCGAAGGTGCCGGATGTGCCGCCTGACTCGGATGCGCGCAAGCTCATTGACTTCGTGTTGAGCCTGAAGTAAGGGAGGGAACCGATGGGATGGAGACTGGATAGGCCGCTGTATACGCTGACGACGGACGACGAAAACGAGCGGGCCAAGGATCTTTGGGAGACCGAGGATCTCGGCGGCATCAAGGAGTACAACAACCCGCTGCCGCGGCCGGTCGTGGCGCTGCTGCTGCTCACGTTCTTCACCGCGATGGCGATCACGTTCCCGCTCTACGGCCAGCGGCCGACGGCGGCGATCTTCGCGGAGTACATTCCGCTGATGCAGTCCGAGCCGGTGCAGAAGATCATCAACGACACCTCCAAGCCGTTCCCGGTGCGCACGAAGGAGGCGATGCGGCTGATCGAGGAGCGCGTCGCGCAGTTCGATTCGCCCTACAGCTTCCAACGCGCGCAGCACCCGATTAGCTGGGAGCAGTTGCAGGTGATCGCGCCGCAGATCGTCGAGCTGCAGCAGGCGGGCGCGGATCTCGAGGAATACATCGTCGTCGGGGACAAGGTGGTGAAGTCCAACTTCTTCAACATCCAGCCCGACGGCACCGTGATCGGGAAGCAGCCGTGGTGGGACAAGGGCTACACGACGGCGGTGCTCTGGTTCGTGGTGTTCTGCCTCGCCGTGATCATCGCGGTCAAGCGCCTGCCGCACTTCTCGTGGCAGCCGACGTTCCGCCACTAAAGGAGGGGATCATGATCGACATGGACAATCCTCAGTTCGCCGCAGGGCTCGTGATCGCCATTGCGCTGCTTGGTCCGGTGCTCTACAGCTTCTTCATCGACAAGCACAAGAAGGGGACGCCGGATCCGCGCAAGGTGAAGTTCTGAACGCAGGGGAGCGAGGAGGCATGCGGGGCGCCCGAAAGGGCGCCCCTTCGCTTTTTGGGCGCGGGCGCTAGCGTTGGCGAAAACGCGCGGGTGGCGGAACTGGTAGACGCGCCAGACTTAGGATCTGGTGGGGTATCCCGTGCGGGTTCGAGTCCCGCCCCGCGCACCAGGGATTTTGGCGATGGGGATTTGGCCGAAGGGCGAACAGTTTCGGCGGGCGGTGCGCTGGCTGGGTTCGCTCGATCATCGGCCGACGCTGGCCGACATCGAGGAGGCCGCGCGCCGCTTCGATCTTTCGCCGCAGGAAGAGGCGTTTTTGATCCGGTGGCTTGCCGAAGGGGGCGATGTGCGCGCCAACCGAGAGGGTGCTTGAAGCGCTGGATCGCGAAGGCTGGGCATCCGCTGAGGTGGAGGACGAAGCGCTGGTGGGCGCGCTTCGGCGGGCAGCGGCGCGCCTCTGGCGCGCGGGGCGGTTTGCGCCTGCGCGCATCGGCCGCGCACGCACGCGCGCGCCAAGCATTCGCGCCGATTGGATCGCATGGGTGGACGAGGGGATGGATCCGGCGCTGGATCGTTATCTGGCGTGGCTCGAGGAGCTGCGGGCGTCAGCGAACGCGCGCTGGTGGCTTGGCGCGTGGGAAGTGGAGGCGCACTTTGCCCGCTATCCGCCCGGCGGCGGCTATGCGATGCACTGGGACAACCCGCAGGGCCGCGAAGACCGGCAGCTTACGGTGATCCTCTACCTCAACCGCGGCTGGCGCCCCGGCGACGGCGGGGCGCTGGTGTTGGAAACGGCAAGAGGGCGCGTGCGCATCTTGCCGGAGGCGGGGCGCATCGTCGCCTTCTTCAGCGCGCTGTTTCGCCACGGGGTGATGCGCTGCGCGCGCCCGCGCTGGTCGCTTGCGGCGTGGCTGCGCCGCCGCCGCGAGCTTTTCGCGAGTCCGCGCGCTTTTTGAGCACCACGCCCTCGTCCAGGAGCACCACCGTCTCCCACCGATCGGCAAGCGAAGCGGTGAGCCGAGCAAGCCACATGAGCTTCGGCGCGAACGGATCAAAGGCGAGGTAGTTGATCCTGGCCGTGTTCGCCTCGAACACGCGCACATCGTCGGTGCGCGGCGGAAGCGGCATCACCGCCTGGCCCAACGCGAGCATCGCCTTCGCCGGCCACTGGCAGGCGGGCAGAAACGCCTCCGTGCCCGCGTCCGGCACTTGCGCCAGCGCCGCGATCACCCGATCTGGGCCGAGCAGCAACCCGGCGCGGTTGGCGGCGCGATAGCCTTTGTCCACCTGCACCTGCCACACGGCAAACAGAAGCGCCGCCGCCAACACGAGTCCGCGCTTGCCAAGAAGCCCCGGCGGCCCGTAGGCGTCGTTGAGCCGGATCAGCGCCGAAAAGCCAAGCGCGAGCAGCGCTGCCCAGAGAAGAAGCGCAAAGCCCGCATCGGGCAGGAACGCGCCGAGGACAAGCGCTGCGATCAGCGCCGTGAAGTCCGAAGGGGTCTTGAGCCGCCGCCACTGGCCGAGCACGAGCAGCATCACCGCGGCCAGCACCGGCCAGCCTGCGCCCCACCGAAGGTTCGGATCCGCATAGGGGCCGAGCAGCGCCGCTCCTGCGGCAAGAAGCACGCCCCACGGCTCGTGTCCCGGCCAGCCCATGCGCACGAGGAGCGGAAACGCGACCGCGATCGCGCCGCCGGCGAGCAAAAGCCGGCCGCGGGCGCTCTTCCGCTCCGGCCAGAACGACCACAAGTGCACCGCCGCGATCCCCAGCCCCGCCGGGTGCAGGCTCACCGCAAACGTGAGCGCAAGCAGCTCCAGCATCACCCAAGCGTTGACGGGGCGGGGGCTGGCGAGCGCCTTCGCGCGCAGGTGGGCAAGGCCAGCCGCCGCAAGCAGCAGAAACGCGCCGGTGCCGATGCTGTCCGCCGCGTGCACGGCCATCGGCGAGAGCACGAGCAGGGTGCTTGCGATCATCGCCGCTTCCGCGCCGATGAGGCGCACGAGCAGCGCGTGCCACAACAGCACGCCGGCGAACAGCACGAGCATCGTGTAGACCTTCGCGGCAGGCAGCGAGCCCGCCCAGTGCAGGTTGAGCGGCGCAAGCACCACCGCGCGCAGATCCGGAAACCCGAACGCGGCCGCAGGCGTGATGATCTTTTGCGCGATCGTCCAGTTAAGCGCCAGCGCATGCGCCCCCGCTTCCTCCAGCCCGAACGCGTCGTAGCGGAAGCAGGCCATGTAGCCCAGCGCGGCAAGCACAAAGCCCAAAAGCGCCAAGTGTCGGGGTTGGACGGCATCAAGCCCGCGCATGCATCCCTCCTCTAAGAAGGGGGCGAGTTTAGAAGCAGAGCGGCGTTTGCGCAGCCTGGGGTTCGCTGCAAGCCTCGGCGCATGCCCAAGCTTCTGCTGATCGACGTGCCGAATGCGGTGTATCGCGCGTTTTTCGCGCAGCGCCGCCCGCTGCACGCGCCGGACGGCACGCCCACGCAGGCCGTGTTCGGCTTTGCGCAGATGCTGCACAAGGCGCTGCAGGACGAAGCCCCGACGCATTGGCTTGCGGCGTTCGATCCGATCGGCCCCACGATCCGCAACCGGTGGCATCCGGACTACAAGGCCCACCGCCCGCCGCCGCCGGAAGACTTGGAGCGCCAATGGCCGCTCGTATTCGAGCTTTTGGATGCGCTCAACGTGCCGTATCTGCAAATGGAGGACTACGAAGCGGATGATCTGATCGCCACCTATGTGCGCATGGCGCGGGAAAAGGGATGGCCGGTCGTGATCCTCTCTACAGACAAGGATCTGATGCAGCTCGTGGACGGAAACACGGTGCTGCTCGATACGATGAAAGAGGTGCGCTACACGCCCGAGGAGGTGGAGCGGCGTTGGGGAGTGCCGCCGCGACTCGTCGGGGATCTGTTGGCGCTGATGGGCGATAGCTCCGACAACATTCCGGGCGTGCCCGGCATCGGGCCGAAGACCGCAGCTTCCCTGCTCAGGCAGTTCGGAAGCCTGGACGCGGTGCTAAGCCGCGCGCACGAAATCCCGCAGGCCAAGCGCCGTGAGCAGATCCTCGCCCATGCGGAGGACGTGCGCCTTGCGCGCAGGCTCGTGCAGCTGATCGACGAGGCGCCGGTGCCGTATCGGCTCGAGGATTTGGAGCGTCGGCCGCTGGATCGCGCGAAGTTCGAAGCGTTTTGCGATCGGCTTGCGTTGCGCTCGGTGCGACGCCTGTTTCTGGAGGCGCTCGCCCCGCCCAAGGAGGAGGCGGCGGCGGCCAAAGTGGAAGTGGCCGATCGCCCCATCCGCGCGCATCTGGCTCGCACGCGCGCAGAGCTCAAGGCGCTTGCCGAGCGGCTCAAGCAGGCGGAGATGGTGGCGTTTGATACCGAGACGGATTCGCTTGCCGCGCATCGGGCGAGACTCGTGGGGCTTTCGTTTGCGGTGGGCGAGGGCGAGGGCTGGTATGTGCCGGTCGCGCACGAGGGGGCGGCGAACGCCGACTGGGGGGATGTGCGGGCGCTCATCGCGCCGGTGCTGGAAGACGCCTCCGTCAAGAAATGCGGGCATCATCTCAAATACGACCTGCAAGTGCTCTGGCGCGCCGGCATTCGGCCGCGGGGGCTTGCGGCGGACTCGATGCTGCTTGCCTATGTGCTCCGGCCGGGGGATTCGGTGCGGCTGGATGATCTTGCCGAGCGCTACCTGAAGCACCGCTGCATCGCCTACCGCGAGGTCGTCTCCAAAAAGATGCGCTCCATCGCCGAGGCGCCGCTCGATGAGGTGGCGGCCTACGCCGCGGAGGACGCCGAGGTGAGCTGGCGGCTGTCTCGGTTGCTGGCCGCAAGACTTCGCACCGAAGGGCGGCTGTTTCGCCACGACGAGATCGAGCTGCCGCTTGCCGAGGTGCTCGCGCGCATGGAGTGGCACGGCGTGCGCGTGGACGGGAAAGCCCTGGCCGAGTTCGCCGAGGAGCTGGATGCGAAGATTCGCGCGCTGGAAGAAGAAGCGGCCAAGATCGCAGGGCCTGAGCTGAACCTGCACTCGCCGAAGCAGCTCGGCGAGTACCTCTTTGAGCGCAAGAAGCTTCCCGGCGGGCGGCGCACGCGCACCGGCCAGTGGCGCACGGATCAAGAGGTGTTGGAAAGGCTCAAAGACCGCGATCCGATCGCGCGACTGGCGCTTGAGGTGCGCTTTCTTGCGAAGCTCAGATCCACCTATGCGGTGAAGCTTGCGAAGCTCGCCGATCCGGACACGGGGCGCGTGCACACGAGCTACAACCAGGCCACGACCACGACCGGCAGGCTTTCTTCGTCCGATCCGAACCTGCAGAACATCCCGATCCGCACGGAGCTCGGCCGGCGCATCCGGCGCGCGTTCGTCCCTGAAGCGGGCTTCATGCTCGTCGCCGCCGACTATTCGCAGATCGAGCTGAGGCTCATGGCGCACTTTTCCGGGGACGAGGCGCTGCTGGAGGCGTTCCGCAAGGGATTGGACATTCATGCCGCGACGGCTGCGCGGATTGCAGGTGTCCCGATCGAGGCGGTGGATGGGGAGATGCGCCGACGGGCGAAGGTCGTGAACTTCGGCGTGCTCTACGGGATGGGGGCTGGTGGGCTAGCGCGAGAGCTTGGGATTTCGCGCGCCGAGGCGCAGCGTTTCATCGACGAATACTTCCGCCGCCATCCGGGCGTGCGCCGCTTCATCGACGCGACGGTGGAAAAGGCGCGTGAGCAGGGCTTCGTGGAGACGCTTTTGCGCCACCGCGTGTATCTGGACGAGATCCACTCGCGCCATCCGGGGCGGCGCGCGGAGGCCGAACGCGCGGCGATCAACGCGCCGCTGCAAGGGTCGGCTGCGGACATCATCAAGCTGGCGATGAACCGGCTCGATGCGCGGCTGAGGGAGGCGTTTCCGCGCGCGCGCCTGATTCTGCAGGTGCACGACGAGCTGGTCGTGGAGGCACCGAAAGAGGAGGCCGAGGCGGTGGCGGCGGCGATGAAGGAGATCATGGAGGGGGTGGTGGAGCTGCGCGTGCCGCTGGTCGTGGACATCGGCATCGGGCGCGATTGGCTTGCCGCGCACGAAACGCCGTGGAGGCCGCAATGAAGCCGGATTTGTCCGTGGAGTTTGCGGGGCTTCGGCTGCGCACGCCGGTGGTGCTGCTCTCTGGCTGCGTGGGTTTCGGCGATGAATACACGCGCGTGGAGGGCTTCGACTGGAACGACATCGGCGCGGTGATCCTCAAAGGGACGACGCTCAAGCCGCGGCTGGGCAATCCCCCGCACCGGCTTGCGGAAACGCCGATGGGGTTGCTCAATGCGATCGGGCTGCAGAATCCGGGTGCGCGCGCGGTGGTGGAGGAGATCCTGCCGCGGCTTCCGCTTGAGGCCACGCACTTCTGGGCCAATGTGAACGGCTCCACGATCGAGGAATACGCCGAGGTGACGGCGATCTTCGACGACTCGCCGGTAAGTGCCATGGAAATCAACATCTCCTGCCCGAACGTGAAGGCGGGCGGCGTGCACTTCGGCACCGATGCGAAGATGGCGCACGCGGTGGTGGCGGCGGCGCGCGCCCGCACCTCCAAGCCTTTGATCGTGAAGCTCTCGCCGAATGTCACGCGCATCGCCGAGATCGCCGAGGCCGTGCTGGAGGCAGGCGCGGATGCGCTTTCCGCGATCAACACGATGCCGGGGATGGCCGTGGACATCGAGGCGAGAAGGCCGGTGCTGGGGAACGTATCCGGCGGGCTTTCGGGGCCGGCGATCAAGCCGGTGGCGCTGCTTAAGATCTACGAGCTTAGGGAGGTCGCCCAAAGGTTCCACGCGCCGATCTTGGGGCAGGGCGGCATCACGAGCGCCGAGGATGCGGTGGCGTTCGCGCTGGTGGGCTCTACCGCGATTGGGCTTGGCACCGGGCTTTTTTACGATCCGCTTTTGCCGCGCAAGGTCGTGGAGGGAATCTCCGACTACCTGCAGCGCCATGCTTAT
>CAZTLD010000053.1:0-7079 GCA_964614395.1 uncultured Zetaproteobacteria bacterium | reverse complement strand
TCGAGCCGTCGTGGATATGCACGATCGCGACGTTCGCGTGCGCGGCCTTGCCGGTGCCGGCGATCGAAAGCGCCCCTGGCTCCATCGCCAACAATCCCACTGCCGCCGCCACGGCGGCCAGTTTCCAAGCGTTCCTCATACGCGCCTCCTCCGCTGGAATGCGCCATTGATAGCCCAAGACCCGCAAAACCGCAAAGCGGATGTTCCTTGCGCCGCGCAAGCGGCGTAGCCTTTGGGGCATGCCGCGCGCGCACGAAGAGGTCCGCGTCCGCCGCCGCACGCGCACGCGCACGCGCATGCGGCGGCCGCCGATGTATCGCGTGATCATGCTCAACGACGACTACACGCCGATGGACTTCGTGGTCGGGATCCTGATGGCGATCTTCCAGCACCCGCGCCCGCGGGCGGAGGCGCTGATGTGGAAGGTGCACACGGAGGGCGCAGCCGTGGTCGGCGTGTATCCGCGCGACATCGCCGAAAGCAAGATCATGCGCACGCATCAGGCTAGTCGGGCGGCGGGGCACCCGCTACGATGCATCATGGAACGCGACGACGCAGACCGCTAAAATGAGGCTGGGATGAGCATGCTGAGCGAAGATTTGGAGCGCACGATCAACGAGGTGTTCCGGGACGCGCACCTGCGCCGGTGCGAGTTCGTGACCATCGAGCACCTGCTGTTGGGGCTTTTGGACAACCCGAGCGCCCGTGAAGTGCTGGAGGCCTTGGGCGTCAACATCGAGCGGCTGCGCCGCAGGCTCAAGGACTACATCCGCGAGCACGTCGCGATCCTTCCCGAAGGGATGGGCGAGACCACGGCCTCGGTCGGCTTCCAGCGCGTGATCCAGCGCGCGGTGATGCACGCGCAGGCCGCGCAGAAAGAAGAAGTGACGGGCGCGGACATGCTGGTCGCAATCATCTCCGAGCGCGAGTCCTACGCGGCGCACTTTCTGCGCCAGGAGGGGATCACGCGGCTGGATCTGGTGAGCTACATCGCGCACGGCGAAATCCGCGAAGAGCGGCGGGAACGCACAGCCCAAGACGCGCGCCAGCGCAAGCGGCGCAAGAAGGACGGGCAGGAGCCGGCGCTTGCGCGCTGGTGCGTGGATCTCACGGAAAAAGCGCGGGCCGGCGAGCTTGATCCGTTGATCGGCCGCGAGGCCGAGCTCACCCGCATGATCCATGTGCTTTGCCGCCGTCGCAAGAACAACCCGGTGCTCGTCGGGGAGCCGGGCGTAGGCAAAACCGCGATCGTGGAGGGGCTTGCGCAGCGCATCGTCGCAGGCGAGGTGCCGCCGGCGCTCGCCGAGGCCAAGATCTACGCGCTTGATCTCGGCGCGCTGCTTGCCGGCACCAAATACCGCGGCGACTTTGAGGAGCGGCTGAAAGCGGTGCTCAAGGAGCTTGAGGCTGATCCGCACGCGATCCTGTTCATTGACGAAATCCACACGATCATCGGCGCCGGCGCGGCCTCGGGCGGGGCGCTTGATGCGTCCAACATGCTGAAGCCTGCGCTGGCCAACGGCGGCATTCGCTGCATCGGCGCGACCACCTACGAGGAATACCGGCAAGTCTTCGCCAAGGACAGGGCGCTTTCGCGCCGCTTCCAGAAGATCGACGTGCCGGAGCCGAGCGTGGAGGAGACGGTTGAGATCCTCAAGGGGCTGGCGCCGCGGTTTGAGGCGCACCACCATGTGCGCTACAGCAAGGCGGCGATCGAAGCCGCAGCGAAGCTTGCCAAGCGCCATCTGCACGATCGGCACCTGCCCGACGCGGCCATCGACATGCTGGACGAGGCGGGGGCTGCGGCCGCAGCCAAGCGGCGGGGCGTTCCGCGCACGCCGCAGCGGATCACGGTGAGCGACATCGAGCGGGTCGTCGCGGTTGCGGCGCGCATCCCGGCGCAGCGCGTCGCCGCCGAGGACCGCAAGCAGCTCGCCACGCTCGAACGGGATCTGAAGCTCGTCGTCTATGGCCAAGACGAGGCGATCGAGGAGCTTGCCGCGGCGATCAAGCTTTCGCGGGCGGGGCTCAAGCACCCCGAGCGGCCGATCGGAAGCTTTCTGTTCGTCGGCCCCACCGGCGTGGGCAAGACCGAGGTGGCGCGCCAGCTTGCCCGCCTGCTGGGACTGCCGCTTTTGCGCTACGACATGTCCGAGTATTCCGAGCAGCACTCGGTGGCGCGGCTGATCGGCGCGCCGCCCGGCTATGTCGGCTACGAGCGGGGCGGGCTGCTCACCGAAGACGTGAACAAGCATCCGCATGCGGTGGTGCTGCTCGATGAGATCGAAAAGGCGCATCCGAACCTTTACAACGTGCTGCTGCAGGTGATGGATCACGGCAAGCTCACCGACAACACCGGCCGCAGCGCCGACTTCCGCCATGTGATCCTGATCATGACGAGCAACGTCGGCGCCTATGAGATGCAGCGCCGCGGAATCGGCTTTGCGCAGAGCGCCGGCGTGGACGCCGCGGTGGAGGCGGCGATCGCGCGCGCGTTTCCGCCCGAGTTTCGCAATAGGCTCGATGCGATCATCCGCTTCAGACCGCTCAACCAAGCCACCGTGTTGCAGGTGGTGGACAAGCTGCTCATCGAGCTGGAGGCGCAGCTTGCCGACAAGCGCGTGCAGCTTGAGGTGAGCGACGCCGCTCGGCGCTGGCTCGCCGAGCACGGCTACGACGAGAAGATGGGCGCGCGGCCGCTGGCGCGGCTGATTCAGGAGACGGTGAAAAAGCCGCTGGCGGATGCGATCCTGTTTGGGGCGTTGGCGCGCGGCGGTCGGGCCAAGGTCGTGGTCCGCAACGGGAAGATCGCGCTCGCGTTCCCGGACTCCACGGTCACGGCGTAAACGGAACTTCCGGATGCGACAGTGCACCAGTTGCGGCGCCGTGTTCGCCGACGACCGGCTGTTTTGCGGCGTCTGCGCGGCGATCCTGCACGAGGCCGACGGCTCTTGGCCGAAGATTGGGCGCTGGAAGCTCGTGCGCAAGATCGGCCAGGGCGGGATGGGCATCGTTTTTGAGGCCGAAGACGACGAAGGCGCACGTGCGGCGGTCAAGCTGATCCACCAGCCCGAGGGCGGCGAGATGCTCGCCCGCCTTCAGCGCGAGGCGCTCGTGCACGCCAAGCTCAACCATCCAAACATCGTGCGCCTGCTTGCCGCGATGCCTGACGTGCCCGCGCTTGTGATGGAGTATCTCAAAGGCTGCTCGCTCAAGGCGCTTCTGCGCGCGCGGGGAAGGCTTGCGCCGGCGGAGGCCGCGTGGGTGGGCGAAAAGGTCTTGCAGGCGCTTGCGCATGCGCATGCGCACGGCGTGATCCATCGGGATCTCAAGCCTACGAATGTGTTCCTCACCGACGAAGGCAATGTAAAGCTTTTGGACTTTGGCCTTGCTAAAACCGGCCGCGGAGACGACATCACGAAAACGGGCGCTGTGGTGGGGAGCTTCGTCTACACCGCACCGGAGCAGATCCTCGGCGAGAAGCCGAGCGTGGCCACGGATCTTTACATGTTCGGAATCTTGCTCTTTGAGATGCTTGCGGGCACCCCGCCGTTCGCGCCCGGCACAGGCGGCGATTTCGCGGTGATGCGCCAGCACCTGGAGGCCGAGCCTCCCGATCTTCTCGCCGTCGCGCCCGACGCCCCGCCCTCGTGGGCCGTCCTCATGCAGAGGCTGCTCGCGAAAAAACCCGAGCGTCGCCCGCGCGACGCAGACGAGGTGCGCCGGGTGCTCTTGACGACCACGCGCCCGGTGATCCCTCGGCTGCCGGAAGGCATCCAGCGCTTCTCGGAGTTGGCCGCAGCCCAAGACGACGATACAGGGAAACCCCAAGCTTCCGCGCTCGGTTTCCCCGAGGAGAGCATCGGGGCAGCGATCGCCCGGCCGATCGCCTCGGGCAGCGATGTGGATCCGGCGGCGCTTCCGGACTTGGAGCCGAGCACGATCCAGCGGCTGAAAGCAGCGGTGGCGCGCGTGCCGCCTCTGCCTGCGGTCTGGCACGAAGCGCAGCAGTGCCTGGCCGACCCCGCAGCCGCGCCGCAAGACCTTGCCCGCATTTTGGATCGCGATCCGGTGCTCGCGGCTGCGGTGTTGCGGCTTGCGGAAAGCGCGTTCTTCCACGGGCGCAAGCCCGAGGAGTTATCCGTGGCGATTGCGCGCATCGGGATGGCGCGCACGCAGGAGTTTTTATTCGCGTGGATGGCCGCGCGGATCGTGCCCGCGGACACTCAAGCTCTCGTGCCGGCGGTGCTGCACATGCAGGCGGTGGCGTTTCTGATGCGGGAGCTTGCTTCCCTTTCCCGCCACATCGCGCCGCACCATGCGGGCCTGATCGGGCTATTGCACGACATCGGCAAGCTCGTGATCCTCACCTCCGAGCCGAAGGCGCGGCTGGAAGCGGTCGCAGCAAGGCTTGCGCGCGGCGAGGGGCTTGCCGGCGAATACGCCGAGTTTGGTTATTCCCACATCGACGCCGGCATGATGCTTGCGCTGCACTGGAAGCTTCCGCGGGCGGTCTATCGCTTCATCTACCTGCACCATCTCCCCGAGGCGCATTCACCTCCCGAATGGCCGCCCGATGCGCAGCCGATGCTGGCGCTCTTGCAGACCGCACACCTGCTGCTCATGCGCTTCATCGGCGAAGAACCGCACCGCTTTGCGCCGCTCACGCAGGGACTGTGGCCCGCAGCGCGCGCGCACGCGGGCGACCTTACACCGCTTCTACGCCACCCGCTTGCGGTGCCGCTTTCCGATACCCGGCTCTATCGCCGGCTGCGCGAAGATGCGGCGCTTGCGGTGCAAAGCGTCTTTCATCTGCTTCAATCCCAAGAAAGCTCTTTGAGCGCGTCCAAAAACGGAAAGTAAAGCGCGGTGCGGATGCGCTTTCCCGGCTCAAGCTTCGCCACCGCCTCGCGATAGCGGGCAAGCTGCGCGCGATAGCGCCGCGCCTCCTGTTCAAGGAACGCCTCCAGATCCCCGCCCTCGTGCGCGGAGGTCTTGTAGTCGATGATCCAGCGCTCGCCTCTTTCGTCGATGAATGCGCGATCGATGCGCAGCCGCTCCACCCCCGCCGCATGCCGATGCACGATCTCCCACTCGCAGCGCGCATCCTGATGCTTGCCGGAGAGCACCCATCGCCCGAGCTCGCCTTCCATTGCTCTCCGCACCGCGGTCAGCGCCCGCGCAAGCGCCTGAGGCAGGCGCGCTTCAGGCACACCCGCCCACGCCAGCGCCCGCGCCACGAGTTTCTTAAGCCGCGCGTCGTTCGCGTCCCAGCGCTCCACGCCTTCTTCCGCGATCCGCTGCAACGCCGCATGCACCGCCTCGCCGACCGCGGCCGCATCCGGATCGGCCCAGCCGAACACCGGCTCGGCCAGCTCCCAAGAACGCGCGGCATACGTTTGCGCAGAGACCTCGGCTGCGCGCACAAGCTCGGCGCTTGGCGCAAGCCGCTCGTCCTCGCGCTTCGGGATCTCGGCGGCCTCAAGCCCCGTGGCATCCTCGATCGCTTCCTTCGTCGGGCCCACGAGCGCGATCATCGCGCCGCTTTTCACATTCCCACTTTTGCCAAGGCTTGCGACGAGATGCAGCTCGTCGCGCGCGCGCGTGCAACCCACATAGAAAAGCCGCATCCGCTCGTTGGCTCGCCGCGCCTTGTCCACAGAGCGCACGAAATCCAGCGCCGGCGCCTCGCCGCGCCGAAAGCCCGAGGCCGCAACGATCCTTCGCCCCGCAAGATCGGTCCAGGCAAAGCGCGCTTGATCGTTTCTGTCTCCGCTGCCAAGCCCAAACAGGATCACGGCGTCCCATTCCAGACCCTTGGCGCCGTGGATCGTCGAAAGCACAAGCCGTTGGGCCGCTTCGGACGCATCCGGATACGCGTACAACTGCGCGATGCGCGCATCGAACGCCGCAAGATCCAAGCCGTCCTGCGCGATCGTCGCGCGCGCAAGATCGAGCGCCGCATCCAGGTTTTCGCGATCCTCGGGATGCGCGCAGGCCCGATAGGCCCCAAGCTGGGCAAGCGCCTCAGCGATCGCTTCCGCCGCATCCACGCCGGAAGCCACGCGCGCCCGCATCCGCTCGCATGCGGCCTTCGCGTGCTCCACGCGCGCCCGCCCCGCTGCATCGAGCATCTGCGCATCCACGCACCAAGCCGGCTCCTCGGCATCCGCATGCGCGCACAGCGCCGCCAGCGCCTCGGCGTCCAGCCCCACGGGTCGCGAGCGCAGCACCGCCGCCCACGCGGCGCGATCCCACGGCGCAACGATAAGCGTCATCAACGCCCGCACGAGCTGCGCCTGCCAAGTCTCGCCAAGCGGCACGACATCATGCGCGAAAAACGCGATCCCCCGGCTTTTGAGCGCGCGCGCAAGCGCCGCCAGCGCATCCCGCTTCGGCGCAAGCGCAGCCACCCGCTTATGGCGTTCAAGAAGCTTCGGGATCAGCGTATCGGCAAGGTAATGCGCTTCGTCCTCCAAGTCCGTGCCCTCGCCCAGATGCAGCCCGACGCGGCCTTCGCCCGTGCGCATCGGCTGCGCTTCGTCCGGGCGCACGGCCTCGTCCGCCGCAAGCCACCCCGGAGGCTGAATGCGCGCAAAAAGCCGGTTCACCCAGTCCACGATCGCGGGGGCGCTGCGGAAGTTCGTCGAAAGCCGCACCTCCTCCACCGGCCAAAGCCCGGCCTCGTTGCGCGCCACCTTGTCGAAGATCCAGACCTGCGCATCCCGAAAGCCGTAGATGGATTGCATCGGATCGCCGACCATGAACAGCGTCCGTTGCTCTTCGGCGCTGAAGCCGTGCGTGATGCGCCTGATCATCTCAAGCTGCACGATCGAGGTGTCTTGAAACTCGTCCACGAGCACATGCCGGATGCGCGCATCCAGCCGCATGAGCGCATCCGTTGCGCCCTGCTCGGGCGATCCGAGCGCTCTGAGCGCCCCTTCCGCGATCGCGACGAAGTCCACCTCGCCCCGCTCGGCGAACGCATGCGCAAGCTCGCTTTCCGCGCGGCGGATCAACGCCGCCATCGCCGAAAGCGCCCGCTTTTCGTCATCGGTATATCCCCAAGGCGCGCGCGC
>CAZTLD010000052.1:0-7328 GCA_964614395.1 uncultured Zetaproteobacteria bacterium | reverse complement strand
CGCAGCGCTTGAGCGATCTGCGCGGGCGGGCGGTGCTGCTCTACTTCGGCTATGCGCACTGCCCGGATGCCTGCCCGGCGGCGCTTTCCACGATCGCCGCCGCGCTCGGAAAGCTTTCCCCCAAAGCGCCGGTGCAGGGGGTGTTCATCAGCGTGGATCCGGCGCGGGACACGCCCCAGATGCTTGCCCAGTATGCGCGCTTTTTCAGCGAACGGATCATTGCCGGCACGATCCCGGACATCAGAGCGCTGCGCGCTGCGGCTGCGCGCTTCCGCGCCGATTTCAGCTACCGCACGCCCAACGGCCGCCCGGATCCCGATAGCGACTACGCCGTGGATCACACAAGCTTCATCTACCTCATCACGCCGGACGGAAGGGTGGCTGCGATGTTTGACTTCCAGACCTCGCCGGATGAGCTTGCTCGGGCTGTGCGGGCATGGATCGCCCCGTTCTGGGCGCAAGGAGGGTCCCGATGAAGCGATGGCTATGGGGCTGGTCGTTCGTCATGCTCGCCTCGACGGCGCACGCCGCGGGACTGGTGATCGTGGATGCGTGGATCCCGGAAGCGCCGCCTCAGCCGCCGATCGCCGCCGGCTATGCGACGCTGGAAAACCGCACCGACGCCCCCATCCGCATCGAGGCCGCCAACTGCGAGGGTGCCAAGCGCACGATGCTGCACGAAACGAAACACTCCCGCGGGCAGGCGCAGATGGTCGAAGCCGAGGCGTGGATCGTGCCCGCGCATGGGAAGCTTAAGCTTGCGCCTGGCGGCCGGCATTTGATGTTGATGCATCTCACCCACCCGCTCCGAGCCGGCGATCGCGTGCGCTGCACGCTGAAGACGGATCGCGGAGCGGTGGAAGGCACCTGGCAGGTGCGCCGACGCTAGTGGGCTGGACGCAGGCAAGTCTGCTCGTCATCGGCGATGAGATCCTCTCCGGGCGCACGCGGGAGGCGAACGCCTACTTTGCTGCGGCGCTGTTGCACGCACGCGGCTGCGAGGTGCGCGAGGTGGCGATCGTGCCCGACGAAGAGGAAGCCATCGTCGCAGCGCTGCATCGCTTGCGCGCAAGCCAACAAGCGGTGATCACATCCGGCGGCATCGGCCCCACGCACGACGACCGCACGATCGAAGCCGTCGCCCGCGCGCTGGGGCGCAAGGTGGTGATGCACGAACCCACGCTGCGGGAGCTGGAACGGCGAACCGGAAGGCGCGATCCGGTGCGGGCGCGCATGGCGCGCATCCCGGAAGGGGCGTCGGTGATCGCGTGCGCGCGCTCGTGGGCGCCGGCGGTGAAGGTGGAAAACATTTATGTGCTTGCCGGTGTCCCTGCGATTTTCCGCGCGCAGCTTTTGGCCGTGATCGACGAGTTTGGCGGCGAGCCCTTTCATCGGCGCGAGATCGTGGTGCACGCGCCGGAATCGAGCTTCGCCGAGGCGCTCGCCGAGGTGCAGGCGCGCTTTCCCGATGTGAAGATCGGCTCCTACCCCGAGCGCTGCGGCGCCGACCCTTGCGGGCGCATCGTCCTTTCCGGCCAGAACGAGGCCCGTTTGGAGGCCGCAGCCGAGGCCGTGCGCGCAAGGCTCGGCTGATGCGACTGCGCTGGGCCCCCTCCCGCTGGCGCGATCCGCGCCCTCAAGACGCCAGGATCGAGCTCATCGTGCTGCACGCGATCGCGATTCCCCATCCTGCTTGGAACGAAGAGGCCATCGAGGCTTTTTTGCGCGGGGCCCCGCACGAAGCGATCCCGCAGGCGCTCGCTCGCGTGCGCGCAAGCGCCCACTTCTTGATTCGCAGAAACGGCGAGATCGTCCAGCTCGTGCCGATCCGCGAGCGCGCATGGCACGCCGGCCGCTCGGCATGGCAGGGCCGCTCTCAGTGCAACGACTTTTCCATCGGCATCGAGCTTGTCGGACACATCCACACGCCTTTCACCGGCGCGCAATACCGCGCCGCGGCGATGCTGTGCAAAAGGCTGATCGAAGCGCTTGCGCTTTCACCGGACCGGATCGTGGGGCACGCCGACATCGCGCCGGGGCGCAAGTGGGATCCGGGGCCATGCTGGGACTGGGCGCGGTTTCAGCGGCTCGTTTCCGCGCTGGCGCCTCTTGCCGCCGAGTTCCGCTAGCGGGAGAGCACCGCCACGGCCCACCCCGACTGCGCTTGGCTTTGCACAACGCGCAGCCCCTCTGCCGCATACGCAGAAATGAGCGCCTCAAGCTGCGCCTCTTCGATGCCGGAAAGGACAAGCCATCGCCTCGTCGCGGAGGCAAGCTCTGGCGCAAGCGCGACAAGCGGCGCAAGCAGAATGTTCGCCACCACCAGATCGAAGCGCCGCCTCGGCGGGCGATCGCCGCAGGCAAGGCTTATCCGCACGCCGTTGCGCATGGCGTTGGCGCGCGCCTCGCGCACCGCCACCGGGTCGCAATCGATCGCCACGACCTCCGGCACGCCCAGGAGCGCCGCGGCGATCCCAAGCACCCCGCTTCCCGTGCCCACATCCAGCAGCGAACGGATCGCTTCTTGCTCCACGAGCGCCTCGATCGCGGCCAAACACAGCTGCGTCGTCGGGTGGGTGCCGGTGCCGAAGGCCATCGAGGGGGCGATGACGAGATCGAGCCGCCCGCGTGGCGCCGCTTCGGCAAACGGCGGGCGCACCCACAGCCGCCTTCCGATCGGCTGCGCGCGCCAGTGGCGCTGCCAGGCCGTGCGCCAGTCTTCGCTGAGCCGAGCAAGCCTGATCCTTTCGCCAAGGCCGAGAGCGCGGGCCGCGCGCTCCACCGTCCCGCGCGCATCCTCCGGCACCCAAAAGCGGCGCGCGATCACACGCCCGTCCGGCGCCTGCTCCTCGCAGACCGATGCGCCCACCGCCTCGGCCAGCGCCGCAAACCGTTCCGGCTCCGCCTCCGGCAAGGCCGCCACTTCCCACCAAGCTTGCATGCCTTCCCAGTGTGCGCACAATGCGCCCCAAAGCAAGGGGGCGGCATGAGCGAAGCCTTCGAGATGGTAGTGCGCAGGCAGGAAAGGCTCACCGATCCGCGCTGCGACGACACCGTGATGGGCCTCCAGCTTGCAATGCCGAACGGATCCGAGCCGCCGGCATTTCTGCCAGGGCAGTATGTGCGGCTGGCGGCGGGCGAAGACCAGCCCTCGGCCTATTTTTCGATCGCCTCCGCCCCGCGCGAGCGCGCGGACGGCTACACCTTTTTCGTGAAATGCCAAGGCGCGGCGGCCTCGGCGCTGTGCGCGATCCGCCGGGGAGAGCGGGTGCGCGTGCAGGGGCCGATGGGCAAAGGCTTTCGCATTGACGACTGGCGCGGGCGCGACATCTATCTCATCGGCGTGGGCACGGGGATCGCGCCGCTGCGCAGCATCTGGCGGGAGATCCTGCCGCGGCGCGCCGACTACGGCCGCATCGCGATCTACGCGGGCTTTCGCACACCGCTGCACCGCCTGCTCACCGACGAGCTGGATGCGCTCGCCGGTGAGGGCATTGAGGTGTCCGTGACGCTGGAGATCGGCGGTGAATCGTGGGACGGGCCGATCGGCTATGTGCAGCACCAGATCGCGCGCGACCGCCCCTCCGGCGAGAACGCGATCGCGGTGCTCTCCGGGATGAACGCGATGGTGGAGGCCTGCCGCGCACTGCTTCTGGAGCTTGGTTTTGCCGAAGAGCGCATCCTCACCAACCACGGATGACGGATTCGCGCTGCCGGCGCTGGCGCTGGACATCGGCCGGGCGCGGATTGGCGTCGCCGTTTGCGACCGCGGCGGGCGCATCAGCCGGCCATTGACGGTGATCTCCCGCCGCGATCGTGCGTGGCCCGAGAAGGTGGCTGCGCTCGCCCACGCCTACGGATGCCGTGGCATTGTCGTGGGGCTTCCCGTGCATATGGACGGCACGCCCAGCGAGCAAACGGAGGATGTGCGCCGCGCGGTGGAAGAACTTAAACGCGCGCTTCCGCTTCCCGTGCGCTTCCAGGACGAGCGGCTCAGCACCTTCGTGGCCGAGCAAAGGCTCAGCGAGCGCGGGATTCCCGCCCGAGCGCAGAAAGAAATCGTGGATGCCGAGGCGGCGGCCGTGATTCTTGAGGATTTTCTGGCAGCCTGGCGGCGATGCGCACGCTCCTGACGCCACGCGACATCGAGGCGGGGCTGGAGGCGATCGCCTCCGCGATCCCCGAGGATCCGGTATTTCTCGTTGGCATCGAAACGGGCGGGGCGCGCCTCGCGGAAAGGCTTGCGCAGATCCTGCGCTCGCGGCGACGGAGGGTGGAGCTGGGCAGGCTCGATATCACCTTCTACCGCGACGACTTCACGCGCATCGGGCCGCATCCCGAGGTGCGCCCCACCCAGATCCCGTGGGATGTGCAGGATCGTGTCATCTGGCTTGTCGACGATGTGCTGTTCACCGGACGCACGATCCGGGCGGCGCTCGGCGAGCTGTTCGACTATGGTCGGCCCAAGGCGGTGCGGCTGGCGGTGTTGTTCGACCGCGGCGGGCGGGAGCTTCCGATCCAGCCGGATGTGTGCCCATACCGGGAGACGCTCGGGCCCGACGAACACGCCAAGCTGCTCATCGAGGAGGAGCAGATGCGGCTCGTGGCCTTGCGCAAGGAGGCGTGATGCCGCACATCTTGGGCATCCGCGAACTCGACCGCACCACGATCGAATCGTTGGTGCACACCGCCGAGTCGTTTCTTGAGCTCAACCGGCGCGCGATCAAAAAGGCGCCGTCGCTGCGCGGCAAGACGATCATCAACCTCTTTTTCGAGCCTTCCACGCGCACGCGAACAAGTTTCGAAATCGCAGGCAAGCGGCTTTCGGCCGATGTGATCAACATCAGCGCCAAGGCGAGCGCCGTGGAAAAAGGCGAATCGTTGCAAGACACGGCTAAAACGCTGGCTGCAATGGCCGCAGACGTGATCGTGATCCGGCACCGCCTCGTGGGCGCAGCACACCTGCTTGCGGAGTGGCTGGGCGGCAAAAGCGCCGTGATCAACGCCGGCGACGGCGCGCATGAGCATCCCACGCAGGTGCTCACGGATCTGCTCACGATCAAGCGCAAGCTCGGCGGGTGGCAGAATCGGCGGCTTGTGATCGTCGGTGACATCGCCCACTCGCGGGTGGCGCGATCGCACCTCATCGCCGCCGGCAAGCTCGGCTATCGCGTGCGCGTCGTGGCGCCGAAGACGATGCTGCCGGCGCACATCGAGCGCTTCGGCTGCGAGGTGACGCACGATTTGGACGCCGCGCTCGAAGACGCCGATGTGCTCTACATGCTGCGCATCCAAACCGAGCGCATCCGAAACGACCCATTGTTTCCGTCGGTGCGTGAATACCACGAGGCCTACGGGCTCAACCTTGCGCGGCTCAAGCGGCTTCCGCCGCATTGCGTCGTGATGCATCCCGGGCCGATGAATCGCGGCGTGGAGATCAGCTCGGAGGCGGCCGATGCAGCGCAAAGCCTCGTGCTCGATCAGGTGGAGCATGGGGTCGCCACGCGCATGAGCGCGCTCGTGTTCGCCTGCGGGGGGCAGCCATGAACGCAGACTGGGTGATCCGGCGCGGGCGCGTCATCGATCCGGCGAGCGGCCGGGAGGGCACGGCCGATCTCTGGATCAGCAAGGGGCGCATTGCCGGCATCGGCGAGTTTCGCGGGCGCGCCGAGCACGAGCTGGATGTGGCGGGCCTTGTCGTCGCGCCCGGGCTTGTGGACATGCACGTGCACCTGCGCGAACCCGGTCAGGAGTGGAAGGAAGACATCCGCACCGGCTCTCGCGCGGCCGTCGCCGGCGGCGTGACGACGGTCTGCTGCATGCCGAACACGAATCCCGTGATCGACACGGCGGCTGTGGCCTCGCGCATCCGCGCGCGCGCCGAAGCAGTAGGCCTTTGCGACGTGCACCCGATCGGCGCGGTCACGCGCGGGCTTCAAGGCACGCAGCTTACGGAGATGCGGGAGCTTGCGCGCGCAGGTTGCGTGGCATTTTCCGACGACGGCATGCCGATCTGGCATGCGGGCGTGATGCGCCGCGCGCTGGAATACGCATCCAGCTTCGGCTTTCTCATCATCCAGCACGCCGAGGAAAAGCAACTCACTGAAGGCGGCGCGATCCACGAAGGCTGGGTCGCCACGCAACTTGGCGTGCGCGGCATGCCGGCCGAGGGCGAGGCGTGCATGATCGCGCGCGATTTGATGCTCGCCGAGAAGGTCGGCGCCCGCTACCACGTCGCGCACATCTCGGCGGCACGGTCCGTGGCGCTTGTGCGCGAGGCGCGCGCACGCGGCGTGAAAGCAAGCGCGGAAGCCGCCCCGCATCATTTCGCGCTCACGGACGAGGCGGTGTTGCGGCTGGGCGCGAATGCGAAGATGAGCCCGCCGCTGCGCGAGGAGGCGGATCGGCGCGCGATCATCGAGGGGCTGAAGGACGGCACGATCGAGGTGATCGCCACGGATCACGCCCCGCACCACGAAGACGAAAAGAACTGCGGGTTGGAGTGCGCCGCGTTCGGCGTGATCGGACTGGAGACGATGCTGCCCGTCTCGCTTACGCTCGTGCGCGAGGGGCACCTTGGCTTGAGCGAGCTGCTCGCGAAAATGACCTGCAATCCCGCGCGGCTTTTGGGGCTTGCGGTGGGCGTGCTGCGCGTGGGCGCGCGCGCCGATCTGTGCCTGTTCGATCCGGAGGCGCGCTGGGAGCTCACTCCCGAGCGGATCCACTCCAGAAGCAAAAACAGCCCTTGGCTCGGGGAAACGCTCACTGGACAGGTGCGCTACACCTTCTATCAAGGACGCCTTGTGTTCGCCGAAGGCGAAGTGATCGAGGGATGAATCGGGCCGCTCGCATCCTGCGCCACTGGCGCGCGCCAGCGGAGGCCGTCGGGGCGCTTACGATCGGCAACTTCGACGGCGTGCACCTTGGCCATCAGCAGGTGCTTGCCGAAACGGCAGGGCATGCGCGCGCGCTGCATGGTGCGGCTGTGGCCGTAACCTTTCACCCGCATCCGCGCGAGGTGCTGATACCGCAAGCGCCGGTGCGCCGCCTCAGCCGGTTGCACGAGCGGCTGATCTGGCTGCTCGAGGCGGGGATGGATTATGTGTTGCTGCTCCATTTCGATGCAAAGCTCGCTGCGATGCCAGCGGAGCGCTTCATCGCGCGACTGCACGAGGTGCTCGGCTTCCGCCACCTGCATGTGGGCTACGACTTTGCGTTCGGTGCAGGCCGCAAGGGCGATGCGCGGCTAGCGCAGACGCTCGGCGAGCGGCTTGGGTTTACGGTAAGCCAAGCTGCACCGTTCGTGCTGGACGGCGCAGTGGTTTCTT
>CAZTLD010000051.1:0-7593 GCA_964614395.1 uncultured Zetaproteobacteria bacterium | reverse complement strand
ACGGGCCGATCGCGGGCCCCACCGCCGCGTGCAACGCATCCGCAGCCACGCCAAGCCGCTCGAGGGCGGCAAGCAGCACGGGAAGCACCCCTTGCGCCAGACCTCGCCAGCCCGCGTGCGCGGCGGCGACGATCCCGTGCGCGGGCGCAGCCAGCAGCACCGGCACGCAGTCGGCGGTGCGCACGGCCACAGCGGCTCCATCCACGCCGATCAGCGCATCCGCCGGCGCCTCGTGTAGCCGCCCCTCTCCAGCGCACACCCGCACGGCGACGCCGTGCACTTGGCGCGCGCGGTGCGGAACCGAAACCCCCACCTCATCCGCCAACCGCTCCCATGCGCCGGCGTCCCGCTCGGAAAAGTCGCCCGCCATGCGGGTCGTGAACGCCGCCTGCGCCACGCCGTGAAGCGCCGGGATCAGTCCTCGCCGCACAGCGCCTCCAGCGCTCGATCGATCCGCGCCAGCTCCTCGGGCAAAGGGGCGGTGAAATCAAGCGGCTTGCCGGTGATCGGGTGCGCGAAGGCCAACCGCACCGCGTGCAACGCCTGCCGGCGCAGCGCGCAGATCGCGGATGCCAGCGCCTCCGGCATCGTCTTCGGCGGACGCCACGCGCGGGCGTAGGTGCGATCGCCCAAAAGCGGCAGCCCTTCCGAAGCCAAGTGCACGCGCACCTGATGCGTGCGGCCGGTGTGCAGCCGCGCGCGCACGCGTGCGATCGGCGGGAACACCCGCTCCACCCACGCCTCCGTGATCGCGTGCCGGCCGTGCGCGACGATCCCCATCCGCTTGCGCTGGTGCGGATCGCGCCCGATCGGCGCTTCGATCCGCTTGTAGCGCCAGCGCACCTCGCCGCGGCACCAAGCCAAGTACTCGCGCTCGAGATCGTGCGCTGCGAACATCTTCACAAGCCGCGCCATCGCCGGCTCGCTTTTGGCGACGACCATCACGCCCGAGGTGTCGCGATCGAGCCTATGCACGATCCCGGGGCGCTCCACGCCGCCGATGCCGGCCAGCCTCCCGCGGCAATGATGCAGCAACGCGTTCACGAGCGTGCCGGAGTCGTGTCCGGCGGACGGATGCACCACGATCCCCGCCGGCTTGTTGATCACGATGATATGCGCGTCCTCGTAAAGCACATCCAGCGGGATCGGCTCGGGCCGCAGCCCCAGCGGCTTCGGCGGCGGCAGCCGAATCCAGTAGGCCTCTCCCTCCTCAACCCGGTGGGCGGCGCGCGCCTTGGGGCCATGCACGCGCCCCTCGTCGATCAACTGCTTGATCCGGCTGCGGGAAAGGCCGCTTGCCGCCGTCAGAAACCGATCCAGCCGTTCGCCCGCGCTCGCCGCCTCAACGATGAACGGCCCAAGCGCCTTTTCCCCCTCAGCCAGCGGCGGCGCGTCGATCGGATGCGGCGGCCTCACGCGCACCCTCGGAAGCGGACTTCGTGCCGTTGTCGGCTAGCGCCACCACCTGCTTGGACGAGCGCGTCGCCTGCGCCTCTTTTCTGCGCCTGCGCTGGTTGGACGTGCGCTTTTTTCTTTTCCGCCGCTTCTTGGCTGGCTTTTTCTTCGGCTTTGGCGCCCAAAGCGCCTTGATCTTCGTCCACAGTTGCGCCCACCATGGCGTGCTCTGCTTGGCTTCGTCCCGCATCAGCTCGCCCAGCCCCACGATCGGCTCGCTTTCCTTGAGCTTCTTGCCGCGCGGCGGCTTTTTGACCTTGGTCGTGTCCTCGAGCACCTCGATCTTTTGCTGCGCGCCCTCCTGATAGTGCCGTTCGATGCGGTAGTGCGGGATGAACAGGTCCGGGCGGATCTGCAACGAGACGGAGATGTGGTGCTGCTCCTCGATGCGCGCAATTTGGTCGCGCTTTTCGTTGATCAGGTATTCGCCGACATCGGACGGCGCCTGCACGACAAGCTGCGGCCCGCGGCCGCGTTCGGCCCAATCCTCGATGTGGCTGAGCAGGCGCACCGCCATCGCCTCCACGGTCGGGATCTTGCCAGATCCATGGCAACGCGGGCAGGCATCGGCGGTGACCTCCTCCACCGACGGATGCAGCCGCTGGCGGGAAAGCTCCAAAAGCCCGAAACGCGAGATGCGGCCGATCTGGATGCGCGCCTTGTCGCGCTCGCAAGCCTCCCGCAGCGCCTCCTCCACCTTTTGCTTGGCCTGGCGCGTGGGCATGTCGATGAAGTCCACGACCACCAGCCCTCCAATGTCGCGGATGCGCAACTGGCGCGCGATCTCATGGGCGGCCTCGAGGTTCGTCTGCAACGCCGTTTCGTCGATGTGCCCGGCGCTGGTCGCGCGGGCGCTGTTCACATCCACGGCCGTGAGCGCCTCGGTGGTGTCGATCACGATCGAACCACCCGAGGGGAGCTTCACCTCGCGCGCATAGACCACCTCGCACTGCGCCTCAATGCCGAAGTGCCGAAACAAGGGCTTGCGGCCGCGGTAGAGCTTCACCGTCCGCTCTTTGCCCGGAATGACCGCGTGCACGAACTCCTTGACCCGCGCGTAGACCTCGGGGTCGTCCACCCAGATCTCGTCGATGTCCTCGGTGTAGTGGTCGCGGATCGCGCGCGTGGCGAGATCCCCTTCCATGTAGATCAAGGCCGGCGCCTCGACGCGATTCGCGCGCACGCGGATTTCGTCCCACAGCCGCCTCAAGTAGGTGAGGTCCCGCTCGAGCGCCGCCAGCTTCTGGTCGCGGCCGGCGGTGCGCACGATGACCCCCATCCCCTCCGGCACATCGAGCTGCTTGAGGATCGCGCGCACCGCGCGGCGCTCTTCCTCGGAAAGCTTGCGCGAGATCCCCTGATGCCGCTCCGAGTTCGGATGCAGCACGAGATAGCGCCCTGCCAGCGTAATATAGGTAGTGAGCGCCGCGCCCTTCGTGCCGCGCTCCTCTTTGACCACTTGCACCAGGATCTCGCGGCCGGGCTCAAGCACATCGCTGATCTTCAGCGTGCGCGGATCGGCGTTCTTATCGACCCCTTCCTTCCAATAGTCCGGATGGATCTCGGCGATGGGCAGAAAGCCGTTGCGGTTCGCGCCATACTCGATGAACGCCGCCTGCAGGCTCGGCTCGACGCGCGAAACCCGGCCCTTGTAGATGTTGCCGCGCGTCACCGTGCGCACCGCCGATTCGATGGACAGCTCGTCGAGCACGCCGTCCTCGACGATCGCGACACGGCTCAGCTCCGGATCGGAAGCATTGATCAGCATCAGCTTCTTTTTCGCCACGGTCCAACCCCCGGGCGTCCGAAAGCCGCAGCGCTCGTGTGCCCGGCGGGGATGCAAGCCGAACAAGTGTCATCCGCCGCTGCCTGGTCGGGTTGGCCTGTGCGGAAAACGAAAACAGACTGCGCGCGCGCCAACTTTCGGACGCAGAATGAAGATCAGGGTATGCAGCCGCATGTGCAGAGGCCGGCAAAGCCAAAAGGCGCCGTTCGTCGTGCGTGGGGCGGCTTGGGCCGCCATGCACCGCATACCCCCAGTCCAACATGCGAAACAACCTAAAGGGGGATGGGGGGCATGACAAGATTCGACGCCGAACGCGGGCTTTTGTTCGTGGACGAAACCGACGACGGGCGCAGGCTCGACCGGCTGCTCATCTCGCGGCTGAAAAAGCCAGGCGACCTCGTGCGCCGCTTGATCCGCCGCGGGAATGTGCGCGTCAACCGCAAACGGGCCAAACCCGGCACGCGCGTGCATGCCGGCGATGTCGTGTTCGTGCCCGTCTCGCTGCGCCGACCCGACAGCCCCGATCAGCCCCCGCCGCCCTCGCTCGTCGCCCAGGCCTCCCAGTGGCCGGTGCTGTTCGAAGACGACACCGCCCTGGCCCTCGCCAAGCCCGCCGGCATTCCAGTGCACGCGGGAAGCGAACATCCGTGGGGCGTGATCGAGCTTTTGCGCGCCTGCCGCGAAGATCCCACGCTCACCCTCGCCCACCGGCTGGACCGCGAAACCTCCGGCGTGCTGTTGATCGCGAAGGGCGCCAAATACGCGCGCTTTTTCGCCGACGCATTCGCAGCACGGGAAACGGAGAAGGTCTATCTTGCCTGGGTGGAGGGCATTCCAGAGGTCCACGAGGGCGTAATCTTCTCCCACCTCAGAAAGGGCCAAGGCCCGCAGGCCAAGATGCGGATCGCAAAGCTCGGCAAGCCTGCGCGCACCCGCTGGCGGCTGGTGCTGCCCTGGCCGCACAGCGCACCCCCGGTGGCGCTATTGGCGCTGTTCCCAGAAAGCGGGCGCACGCATCAGCTGCGCGTGCAACTTGCCGAAATCGGGCATCCGATCCTGGGCGACCGCCGCTACGGGAGCGAAACCGCCGTCGCTCTCTGGCGCGCGCACGAGCTGCCCGGCATCGCGTTGCACGCATGGCGGCTCGTGATTCCACACCCGAAGGGCGGCGCGCTTCAGCTGGCAGCCCCGCCCCCGCGGGCGTGGCGAAGCCTTCTTGGCGCGTAGCCGAGCGCAGCCAGCCACGCGGCGAACATCGCGCGCCTAAGCACGGGATCACGAATCCCGCGCAGTTGAAGAGCCACCCTGCGCTTGATGCGCATCGGCGGCGGGTTCTTGCGCACCGGCTCGGGCAAGGGATAGCCGGCCGCAGGCACGATGCGCGTGCGCACGCGCTCGACCAAGACAGGTGCAGGCGCCTCCTGCCGCAGCCGCGCCAGCAAAAAGCGGGCGAACAAGCGCATCTGCTGCGCGTAGAGCGGATGGCTGCAGGCGACGATGAGCACGCGCTCGCTGGGATCCACGCCGACAGGCTCGGTGTGCGCCGCAAGCATCGCACCCACGAGCCGAGGCCAGGCGCGCCGAAGCCAGCCCGCGAGCGCAAGCTCCGCGTAGCGCCTTTCCCCCAAGGCCTCCGCGATCAATGCGCCCAGCGGGCGGCCGCTCAGAACGGAAGCCTCCGGCCGCCGAGGATGTGCGCATGGAGGTGATACACCTCCTGGCCGCCACCCGCACGCACATTAACGATGAGGCGCCAGCCGTCGCGAAGCTGAAGCACTTTTTCCGCGACATCGCGCACGCAGGCGAAGAACGGGCCGAAAAGCTCGGCATCGCCGTCGGCCAGCGTGGGCACGTGCCGCTTCGGGATCACGAGCACATGCACCGGCGCCTTCGGATGGATGTCGTGAAAGGCCACGAACGCGTCGTCCTCAAACACCTTCTTCGCCGGCAACTCCCCACGAGCGATCTTGCAGAACACGCACTCCGCCATAGCCCCCTCCTAGAGCAGCACTTCTTGCAGGTGCATCAGCGCCTTGCGCATCCAGGCGTCAAAGCCTGCATAGGCATAAAACAGGCTTTTCGCCACATGCCCCGCGATGCGCACGACCAGCGCCCGCTCGGTGGCAACGGCCTTGCCCTCATCGCCGATCACAAGCTCCGCAAGCTCCGCATCATCGCCGGCATCGCACCACCAAACTCCCTGCGGCCCGAGGGTCGCCACGCGCACGCGCCCGTCCTTCATGCGCACGAGTTGCACCTCGCCGCTGAACACGATCCACAGCGCATCCCCCGCCTGGGAGAGCATCCGCGTTTCGCCTTCGCGCCAGTCTTCGATGGCGGCCTCATCGGCCACCCATGCGCGATCGCCGGGCGGCACCTCGGCAAACGCCGGATGCTGGTAGGTGAGCGTCATAATGAGCCTTCGATCCACGACGCGCTTCAAGTAGTCACCCGCGAGCGGAAACTCTCGCGCGAGCGCCTGCACGGCTTCCTCGGAAAACGCCAAAAGCTCGGCTTCGGTGCGCGCCACGACCGATGCGGTGCGCGGAAGTCCATAAATACAGGCCGCCTCGCCGAAGAACTCGCCCGCATGCAGGCTTCCCACGCGCGCCTCATTGGCGAGCATCACATCGAACTCGCCGCTCAAGATCAGGTAAAACACGCGATCGCGTTCGCCCTCGCGCACGACGACCTCGTCCTTTTGCGCAGGCACGAGGCTTCCCCGGCGCAGAAACGCGGCCGCCTCTTCGTCGCTTAGCGCTTCGATCAGCTCAAAGTGCGGCACTTCCGCGGAACCGCCTTCGCCCACCGCAAGCCGCGCCATTTCCGCTTCGCGGTCCAGCTCCGGCGAATCCCCGAGAAACTTGCGCGCGATCTCCACAAATCCCAGCGCCTGCGCCCCCATGCCCTTGGCGAGCAAGCGCTCGCTCATGCGGCGGGCAAGCTCCCCTGCGCGCCGCAACTCCCCTTTGCGTTGCAGCGCCTGAATCGCGAGCCGAGCCACGCGCGCATCGTACGGATACGCATGGTGCAGCCTCAGGCACGCATGCAAGAACGCGTCGTCCGTAAGCGCCATGGCGCGAGTATGCCCGAGAGCGCGCGAAGCACAACGCGCAACCGCCCCTAAAGCGCAAGGCGGAAGCTTGCGCCGATCGGCGCGTGATCGGAAAAGCGCGGCTCCGGCCCCAGAATCCACGCCTCTTCCAGCGCTTCGGCGGCAGGCTCAGAGGCGATCACATAGTCGATGCGCCAGCCCACATTCTTCTCCCGCGCCCGCCCCCGGTTCGACCACCAGGAAAAGCGCTCCTCTTCGGGGTGCAGCCGTCGGAAGGCGTCCACAAACCCAAGGGCCAACAGGCGGTCGAACCACGCCCGCTCCTCGGGAAGAAAGCCCGAGTTCTTGCGATTGCTGCGGTCGTTTTTGATGTCGATTGGCTCGTGCGCGATGTTCCAGTCGCCAGCCAATACCAGACGCGGCCAGCGCCTGAGCAGCTCCTCCAAAAACACGAGCAGACGGTCGAGAAAACGCATCTTGCCCGCCTGGCGCGCCCAATTCGTCGTGCCGGAGGGCACATAAATCGAACCCACCGCCACTTCGTCCCACGCCAGCAACACGAAACGCCCCTCTTCGTCAAACCGCCGCCAGAGAGGATCATCGGACAGCGCAGCCAGCCCAATGTGCGCCTCGCGCGGCTCGTGGCGGGTGAGCACCGCCACCCCCGCGTAGCCTGCGCGCGCAGCCACCGCGCAATAGCGCCGATAGCCCGGAAGATGCGCGTGGCGCGGCCACTGCTCGGGTGTTGCGCGCACCTCCTGCAGACAGATCACGTCCGGCGCTTGCTGCTGCGCCCAGTCGAAAAACCCTTTGTCCGCCGCCGAACGGATGCCGTTCGCGTTCAACGAAATGAGCTTCATCGTCCCTCCGGTCGCCAAGCTTGAATGCGCCGCAGACTTTCCTGCACAGGGGGGCTTTCTTCCGGCTCGGGGATGAAGATCCCGGTGCGCCCCGTGTGCAGATGCTCGGCCCATCCGGCCAAAAACTGGCGAAAAAGCGTATCCACTTGCAATGCGTCCGCCGCAGCCGCTTCTCCCACATAGGCGGGCGCGGAGGCAATCTCGCCGCGCACGGCAATGCGCAGATTGCCGATGATCGGCTCGGCGCGCGTATCCAAGCCCCGAAACACGCCCCCGAGGTCCAGATACACCAGCCACGGGATCCCCGGCGCAAGCGCGCGAAGGCAATCCGCAAGCTGCGCCCGATCAGGGATCGGCGCGGGCGCAAACCGGTGCACGATCGCATGCGCATACGCACCCCTGAGCCAAAATGCCCACCGCCCCACCCGGCCGCGGGG
>CAZTLD010000050.1:0-7629 GCA_964614395.1 uncultured Zetaproteobacteria bacterium | reverse complement strand
CCGTTCGGCGCATAGACGCTCGCCCACCACATGCCTTGCTGCTCCACGACGAGAAGCCGCGCCTGATCGTCGTCCAGGCCCGGCGGCGCGCCGCGGTGCACGACGCGCGCGGGCTCCTTCGTGATGACCGCCACGCCATTGTAGGCGCGCTGGCCGCACGCATAGGCATGCCATCCTCGCTCCGTGAACGCCTCATACGGAAAGCGATCGTCCGGAATCTTCGTTTCCTGCAGCGCCAGCACATCGGGGCGCGCGTCGTCCAAAAGGGCGAGCACATCGGGCAAGCGCACCGTAAGCGAGTTCACATTCCATGTGATCGCAGTGATCACCGCCGCCTCCACACGATCCACAACCATGCGCCGCCCGCCAACAGCATGACCGACGAAAGCAGCATTCCCATCGTGATATGGTCGAACAAGAACCCGAGCTGCGGATCCGGCTCGCGGAACTGCTCGGCGATGATGCGCATCACCGCATACCCGACGAGGAACACGCCGATGCGCGCCCCTTCCGGCCACGGCCGCTTGCGCGTCCCCCACATGATCCCGAACAGCGCCACACCCTCCAAAAGCATCTCATAGATTTGGCTCGGATGGCGCGGGATCGGATCCACATGCGGATACACCATCGCCCACGGAAGCCACGCCGGCGCCGGCCGCCCCCAAAGCTCACCGTTGATGAAGTTGCCGATCCTGCCCAGCCCCAGCCCGATCGGCGCGACGATGAAGAACCGATCCGCAAGCGCAAGAAACGGAAGCCCATGCTTGCGGCAATAGTAGAACCCCGCTGCAAGCGCCCCCACAAGCCCGCCGTGAAACGACATACCGCCCTTCCAGACCATCACGATCTCCAGCGGATGGGCGAGGTAGTGCGGAAGGTTGTAAAAGATCACATAGCCGAGCCGGCCGCCGATGATCACGCCGAGCACGAGCGCCGAAAACAGCCCCTCGTAGCGCGCCGCATCGATCGCGCGCCCCCAAAGCCCTTGCTCCACGAGCATCCGCCGCACGAGAAACCACGCCGCCAAAAACCCAATGAGATACATGATCCCGTACCAGTGCACCGCAAGCGGCCCGATCCGAAACGCGATCGGATCGAAGCCCGGCCAGACGAGCGCATACACGGCCTACCCGCCCCAAGCGAGCAGTGCTACACCCAGCAGCACGCGATAGACGACGAACGGCGTCATCCCGATGCGCTCGATGAAGCGCAGAAAGAAGTGGATGCAGATCCACGCGGAGATCGCGGACGCCGCATACCCCACCGCGAGCGCCGCGGCGCTTGCCGCATGCTGAGGCGCCTGCCACCAGTCCACGAGCTTCAAGCCGCCCGCAAGCGCGATCACCGGAATCGCGAGCAGAAACGAAAACCGCGCCGCCTCCTTGCGGCCGTAGCCCAAGAAACGCGCGGCCGTCATCGTGATGCCGGAGCGAGACGTGCCCGGAATCAGCGCAAGCGCCTGCGCCACGCCCACGGCGAGCGCCTCGCCCAGCGTCCAGCCGCCTTCGGGCCTGCGCGCCGGCTTTCGGTCCGCCCACCAGAGCAGTATTCCAAAGCCGATCGAGGCCCATGCGATCACGACCGGATCGCGCAGCACTTCCTCGACGAAGTCCTTGAGCGCCAGCCCCGCAAGCCCCACCGGGATCGTCGCGATCGCCACCAGCCACGCCAGCCGCCCGTGCGGGTCGGCATCCCAGCGCCGCAGCGCGATCGTGCGCGCCCATCCCCGCAGCATTGCGGCGAGATCCTTGCGGAAATACACGACGACCGCGGTCAGCGTCCCCAGATGCACGGTGGTGTCAAACGCAAGCCCCTGATCGGGCAGCTCGGCAATCCTGGGCAAAAGCGCGAGATGCGCCGACGATGAGATCGGCAAGAACTCGGTGAGCCCCTGAATCAGCGCAAGCACAAGCGCCTGCGCAAGCGAAATCTCCTGCATTCAGCGCTCCTCGCCCTCGTGTAGCGCCGGGATGCTGCTCACCTCCCGCCACACGCGCCACAAATCGCGCCCGACCACGACGCGGGAGTCGGGATCGTTCGCCCAGAGCACCGGAAACTCGACGACCTTGAGCCCCATATGCTCTGCAAGCCAAAGGATCTCGACATCGAAGCCAAAGCCGCGCAGGCGCAGCCGCGCAAAGATTCGCTCGGCGGCCTCGGCGGTGAAGGCCTTGAAGCCGCACTGCGTATCGCGAAAGCGAAGGCCAAGCCTCGTGCGCACGAGCAGGTTGAACGCTTCCCCCATGCGTTCGCGCCACCACGGCTGGCGCACCGCAAGCTCCGCGCCCGGCGCCTTGCGCGACGCGATCGCGACATCCGCGCCCTCTTCCAACAGCGCCTTGGCCTTGCGCCACTCGCGGATGTGCGTGGAATGATCGGCGTCCATGAACAGCCGAAATCGCCCGCGCGCGGCAAGCATCCCGGCGCGCACCGCCGCTCCCTTGCCTTGGTTCTCCCCCAACCCCTTCACGCGCAGCGTGGGAATCTCTTCTCTCAGCGCCTCGGCGCGCGCGTAGGTCTCGTCGCGGCTTCCGTCGTCCACGACGATGATCTCATGCGCGGGCTCATGCGCGGAAAGCCAAGCGAACGCCTCGCGCAACGTGGGCGGCAGGCGCACGGCCTCGTTGTAGGCCGGAATCACGACGGAAAGGACCGGGCGCGTCATCGGGGGCGCATCCTTGCGCATTAGGCTTCGCCCGTCATGGCCGCGGCGGGATCACGATCGGCGTGATCGAAAACGCCCGGCCGGTAGCGACATCAATCTCCACCTTCGTCGCGTGCAGGGTCGCGCCGCGCTCGATCGCCTCAAAGCGGCGCGGGATCTTCGTGATCATCCGCTCCAGCGCCCCTTCCAGCTTCATGCCGATGATCGAGTTGTAGTTGCCGGTCATGCCGAGATCGGTTTGATACGCCGTCCCCTTGGGGAGGATGCGCGCATCCATCGTCGGCACATGCGTGTGCGTGCCCCACACGAAGCTCGCCCGCCCGTCCAGATGCCAGCCCATCGCCATCTTCTCGCTCGTCGCCTCGGCGTGGAAGTCCACGAGCACGACGCGGACATCGTCCGGAATCTCGGAAAGCGCCCGATCGGCGGCGGCAAACGGGCAATCCCACGGCCCCATGAACACCTGCCCGATGAGATTGATCACGGCGATGCGCACGCCCGAGGGCGTCGTTTGCACCGTCCAGCCGCGGCCGGGCGCATGCGCGGAGAAGTTCATCGGGCGCACGAAGCGCGCGTCCTTGTCGATCAGCGTGAGGAACTCCTTCTGATCCCAGCAGTGGTTGCCGTTCGTGAGCACATGCACGCCGGCTTGGAACATCTCCTCGGCCGTGCGCGCGGTGAGTCCAAAGCCTGCGGCGAGGTTTTCGCCGTTGGCGACGACGAAGTCGATCGCATGCTCGTCGACAAGGCGCGGCAGGTGCTCGCGCACCGCAAGCCGCCCCGCGCGCCCGACGATGTCGCCGATCGCGAGCACCCTCACCGACACCGGATCACCTCACGCTCCGTGATCACATAGTGCAGGCGCACATCATGCGGCTCGCACGGCACCCGATCCACCTCCTGCCACGCATAGGCAAGCCCTACCACCGCCCGCAGTTTGGCTTGATGTGCGGCAAGCCAGCGGTCGAAGTAGCCCTTGCCCATGCCGAGCCTTCCGCCTCGGCGGTCGAACGCAACGAGCGGGCACACCACGATCGCCTCCGCCCCATCCCACAGTTCCCCTTGGGGTTCGAGAATGCCGAATGCGCCGGGCTTCCACGCGCCTTGCGCCCTGCGCCACAGCATGGCCTCCCCCCGCACGACGGGCGCATAGAGGTTGGCGCGCGGCGGGGCGGCGAAAATCGGCGTGGTGTCGATCTCCTTGTCGAACGCGCGATAACACAAGAGGTCCCAGGCTGGATCGGCCGCAGCGAGCCAGCCGAGCAGGTGGTGGATCGCCCGCGCCGACGCCGTGCGCCACTCGTGTTCGGAAAGCGCGCGGCGCCGGGCGAGCATCCGCGCACGCAGTTTCGACTTCACCGCTTGCATGGCAAGAAAAAAGCACCCCCGCGCTGGCGGATTGGCGCGCAGTTGTCGAACCCTGCCCTCAGCAGGTGGGCGCCTCTCCCCGTCCGTAGGCTTCCCGCTCGCGGCGGGCCTGCACATGGGCGGGGAAGATCGGCTCCCGCTCGACAAGTGTTGGCTCAGGCAACTGTTGCGCCGCTCGCTCAGCGCAGGGGCGCATCCGCTAACCCCTTCATGCGTGAATATAGCTCGCGCATCCGCGCGCGCAACCGCGCAGCCTCCGCATCGAGATGCTCCTCGATCGTGAGGATCTCCGCGGCCAGATTGAGCGCGGCCAGCATCAGCAGCCGATCGGTGCTGGGACTCGCGCCGGAAGCGCGAAGCTCATCAAGCTGCGCCTGCACCAATGCGGCTGCGCGCCGCGCCTTGTCGGGATCGTCGGTGCGCACGGACACGATGCGTCCGGCGATCTCAAGCTCCACGGGCTCATGCGCCATCCGCTCGCTCCTTTTCCAACTGCTCGATCAAGCGATCGAGCTCCCCCAACACCCCTTCCAGCCGCGCGCACAGCTGCGCGCGCTCCTCGCCCTCGGCAGCCAGTGCCTGCTCGAGCATCTCGATCTGCGCCCGGCGCTTTTGCAGCTCCTGCTCAGCTAGGCGCAGCATCTCGCGCAGCCGGCGGTTTTCCTGCGCCAGCCGCTCCACGGTGCGCGCGACGCGCTCCCCCGCCTCCTCCAAGCGGGCAATCTCCACCGCCAGCCGTTCAAGCGGCTCCATGGCCGAAACGGGTGTTTTTTCGGCATCCGTACTCAAGGCGTCAATACCCCTTCCAGCTCCGCGAGCCACGGCGCCCAGCGGATGATGAGCGCGGAAAGCTCGCTGAAGCTTCCGGTGAGCAAAAGCGCACCCACGCCCACGAGCAATGCGCCTGAGATCTTTTCGATCACGGCAAGGTGCGGCCGCAGCCGGATGGAAGCGCGCAAAAACGCCCCGGTCGCCCACGCGGCGAGCAAAAACGGCACCGCAAGCCCCGCCGAATAGGCGGCGAGAAGAAGCATCCCCTGCCCCACCGTCTTCTGCGTGCCGGCAAGCGCGAGAATCGCCCCGAGAATGGGCCCCACGCACGGCGTCCAGCCAAACGCAAACGCCGCGCCCACAAGCAGCGCACCCAAGCCCCCCTGCACCGGCACGCGCGAAAAGTCAAAGCGCTTGTCCTGCATCAGCCACTGCCAGCGCAACACGCCGAGAAAGTGAAGGCCAAACACGACGACGAGCACGCCGGCGATGCGTTCAAACCAGATAAGATGCGCCAGCAAAAAGCGCCCGATCGCCGTCGCCGACGCACCGAGCAGCACGAACACGGCGGAAAACCCCAGCACGAACCAGACCGCCTGCGCAAAAACGCGCGCGCGCGCCTTACCTTCCAAGGCCTGCGCCCCCACGCCGGAAAGATAGGACAGATACGCCGGCACAAGCGGCAACACGCACGGAGACAGAAACGACAGCAACCCGGCCGCTACGGCCACGGGCACGCTCAGCTCAATCACTGCCCTCTCCCTCGCAACACGCCACCGCCCACGCGTAGTAATCGGGCTGCGCTTCGGCCGGCCAAGCAAGCACCTGCGGCGTTTCGTAGCTGTGCAGCGCGCAAAGCCGAGCGATGAGCCTTTCGCGGGCCTTGCGCGTGGTCTTGATCGTCATGCGCACCTCGTCCGCTTCCTCCACCTGCCCCTGCCAGCGGTAGACCGAACGCATCGGCGCATCGATCTGCACGCAGGCGGCAAGCCTTTCCTCGACGAGTGCCCGCGCCACGCGCCGCGCCTCGTCCGCGGAAGGAAAGGTCGTCGTAATCACCCACAGCTTGCGATCCATCCAGCCAACCCTACTGCACCATCCGTCGCATCTCACGCCGCGCGAAGACAATCGCAGCGCTTGCATCAGTAGCTTGGAAGTTTAGTTTACCCGTGTCTTGGGAGGTTGGAAGCGATGCGAAAGGCGGCTTGGGCGCTTGCTGCGATGCTGGTGCTGATGCCGGCGGGTTACGCCGCAGGCGACATTCAACAGGTGCAATTGCTGATCCAGAAGCTGCGGGCGTCGATGGAAAGCCTCAAGGAGCTGGATGAGCTCGAGAAGGCCGGCATGTCCAAGCGCGACGTGGACCGGATGCGCAACGCGCTGAGGCAAAAGATCCAGCAGATGATCGACGACACCATCGCCGAGATCCAAAAGCTTTGACGGGCGGGATTGACGGCCTGCGCCGCCCGGCTATCATTCGCCACACACGGCGGCTTAGCTCAACTGGTTAGAGCAGCGGAATCATAATCCGCGGGTTCGGGGTTCGAGTCCCTGAGCCGCCACCATCTTTTTGTCTCAAAAAGAATCGCCAAGTCTCTAACGCCCTGGAAATCCAGGGCTTTTTCTTTTTGCCGCGTCTCATGATGTCTCACTAAATTGACGGATGTGGCACCTCCTTTACGGTAACGTCTTACGGTAACCGCGCATGACCGCCATTCCGTTACCGTAAAAGGAGGCGTAAGTGGCTGTGAAGAATAGGCTTTCCGATGCGCGTATCCGGGCTGCGAAGGTGCCTGAAGGGCGCAAGATGCTGAAGCTCGCCGACGGCGACGGGTTGTACCTCGTCGTAAAGCCCACAAGCAAACGGTGGCAGTTTGAATACATGCTCCGCGGCCGGCGATCGAGCGTAAGCTTCGGCACCTATCCGGCGATCAGCCTGAAGCGCGCCCGCGAGCTGCGCGATGAGATGCGCGCGTTGCTCGCCGAGGGCAAAGATCCAGCCGCCGAGCGGCGCGCGCAGCGCGAGGCGATGGCCGACACCTTCGAAGCCATCACTGAAGAATGGCTTGCGCGCCGCAAACGGGAGCTTGCGCCTGGGTATCTGCGCGTGATCCGGCTGCGGCTTTCCAACGATGTGCTCCCCTACCTCGGCAAGCGTCCGGTGCGTGAGATCAAGCCTTCGGAAGTGCTGCGCGTGCTGCGCCGGATCGAAGAACGAGGCGCGCTGGAGACGGCCCGGCGCTGTCGGAGCCTGATCGGGCAGGTGATCCGCTATGCGATCGCCACCGGCCGGGCCGAGTACGATCCGACCCAGCCGCTCAAAGGGGCGATCGCCGCGCCGAGAACACGGCATATGCCCGCCTGCACCGATCCGCGCGAGCTGGCCGGCATCCTGCGGGCGATTTGGGACTATGAGGGGCACCCCGTGGTGCGCGCGGCGTTGCAGATGCTGGCCTACACCTTCGTGCGCCCGGGCGAGCTTCGCGGCGCCGAGTGGGATGAGTTCGACTTTGAGCGCAAGATGTGGCGGATACCGGAGCGGCGGATGAAGGTGAAGGGGCGCGGGGATCATCTCGTGCCGATGAGCGAGCAGGTGGTGGCGCTGCTCGAAGAGCTTCGTCCGCTCACCGGCTCGGGCGATCTGGTGTTTCCAAGCATACGCACGCGCACGCGCCCGATTTCCGACAACACGCTCAACGCGGCGCTGCGCCGTCTTGGGATCACGAATCACGTAGCCCACGGCTGGCGGGCGACGGCGCGCACGCTTCTAGCGGAACTCGGCTGGCCCGGCGTCATCATCGAGCGCCAGCTTGCGCATGCGGAAC